>JBKJWG010000124.1:0-3233 GCA_046716985.1 Anaerolineales bacterium
GCGCCAGTTCCAGGATCTGGGCCACGAGGTGGTTTTCCTGATCGGCACTTTTACTTCGCTCATCGGCGACCCGTCCGATAAGGATCAGTTGCGCCCGCAGCTAACGCCCGAGAAAGTCGAGGAAAACGCGCAGACCTACGCCAACCAAGCCTTCCGCGTACTGGATCGTGATAAGACCACAGTGCGCTACAACGCCGAGTGGCTTTCCAAATTAACTTTTGCCGAATTAATTCGCCTGGCATCCAATTTTACTTTGCAGCAATTCGTCGCTCGTGAGAATTTCCATCTGCGCTGGGATAAGGGCGACCCGATCTATTTGCACGAAACCTTTTATTCGGTGATGCAGGGTTACGATGCCTATATGCTCAAGGCCGATGTGCAGGTGGGCGGCACCGACCAACTCTTCAACATCGTCACGGCCGCCCGCAAGCTGATGACCGCGTTGGGCGAGAAACCCAACATCGGCATCATCATGGGTATCCTGCCCGGCACCGATGGCGAGATGAAGATGAGCAAGTCGCTCGGTAATCACATTCCGCTCAACACGGATGCCAACGACATGTTCGGCAAAGTGATGAGCGTGCCCGATAAGGCCATGGGCGCATACATGCGCTTGACCACACGCTGGACTGCCAGCCACATCGCCGCCAAGGAAAAGGCCATCGCGGCTGGCAGCCTGCACCCGCGCGACGCCAAGATGGAACTGGCCTACGAGATCACCGAGATCTTCTATGGAGCCGATGAAGCCCGCGCTGCGCAAGAAAACTTTGCGCGCGTCTTTCAAAAAGGCGATGTCCCCGAGAATTTGACGACCTACAAAGTGAAAGCCAAGCAAACTGTCTTGGATGTATTGTTGGATGCGGGGCTGGCGAAGAGTAAGAGCGATGGCCGCCGCCTGATCGAGCAGGGCGGTGTGCGCCTGGATGGCGCAGCGCTTAATGATCCGAATCAGATTTTTCCGAGAGCGGGCGTGCTGCAAGTCGGCAAGCGCCGCTTTGTCAAGATAGAGCGCTAATTCAAACCGAGCGCAGCCAGCAATAAATTCTGCCCGATCGAGCGCGCCTTGGCCGCGCTGTTGCCTTCAAGCAAAACTACAACCACGCGTTGCTGATCGTTTCCTTCCACCAGGCTGCCAGCCAGATACCAAGTAATTACATTGCCGCTGCTGTCCAGCGCGTAGGCGGTCAATTCCCATATGGGATATTTGTCATTGGCTAGTCTTTGCGCAGTGGTCTGCGCAAAGACCGAAGACAGCACCTCGCGGCTTGCCGCTTGCGGTTCAAGTTCTAGCCAGCCGCCATCCGCATCTTCCACCGCCAACTCCAAACGAGGCGCCGGCACCTGCCCGTAGTTGCTTAGCGCCGCGGCTGCCAGCGCCATTTGCAATGGGCTTACCAGCAGCCCGTCTTGCCCGGCGGCGGCATCGCCGGGCCGGCTCAGACTAGCTGGAATGCTTTGGCTATGCAATTCCAAAGGAACTGCCGGCGCTTGATAGAAACCAAGATCATCAAAAAGAGTTAGCAATCGATCTTCGCCCAGCGCCAGGCCCAACGTGGCGGCTGCGCCCGGGCAAGCTGAGGCGATCAGGTCATCCCAGTTTTGCGCGTCGGCTGGCGTCTGCACACACGTGAGCGTTTCACCGTTCACTTGATAGCTCAGCTCCAACGGAGGGTCGGGCATAACTCCCTCGCTGCGCGCCGCAGCTAGCAGAAAGGCGCCGAGCGCAGCCCCAGGTGGGTAGGCGCCTTGCGCGGCACGGTTCAGCAACGGGGAGTCTGTTGCGCTGGATAGAGTTGCCCAATCTTCGCCGAGCGTGCTAGCGTCGAATCCGGGCTGCGAGGCGAGCGCTAAAACCTCGCCGCTGGCCGCGTCCAGCAGCACAGCTGCGCCGCGTTGGCCCTCGAACAGCTGCGTGGCAGTCAGCTCGAGATCGAGATCCAAGCTGAGACGCACGTCCAGCCCAGGCGAGGGCTGGCCGTATAAAACGTGGTTCAGCCATAGCGACAGCGGAGGCTGATATTGTTCGCCGCGCAAGATCAGGTCGAGCCCGCGTTCTAATCCCGATTGGCCATATTGGGCGTCGGAATAGCCGAGGATATTGCTGAGCTTTGGCAGCAAATAATGGCGTTCGTATTCGCCGGGCGCACCCACGGTTTCATTGAGTACTTGGTCGTTGCGATCCAGTAGGGCGCCGCGCAGCACATACTGATCGGATATAGAGCGGCGCGCGTTGTCGTCGCGGGTCAGCAGGTCTGGCCCGCGCACGATGCCCCACCAGCCGCTGATCAGCGCCGCTAGCGCAAAGGCGCCCAGCAAGCCGCCGGCGATGACCAGGGTTGGTTGGGCGCGCAAGACTGGGGCGGCGCGATTTACGGCCTCATTGCTGACCAGTGTGAGCAGCAGCAACGCAAAGAACGACATCAACAAGGACGAGCCGCCATAGGACACAAACGGCAACGTGACGCCGGTGAGCGGTAGCATGCGGATGTTGCCGCCGATGATCATCAAACTCTGGCTGGCGAAATAAGCGGAAATGCCGATGGCCAAATAGCGCTGATAGGCATCCCGCGCATTCAACGAAATGCGCAGGGCGCGTAGGCTTAGGAGGGTAATCAGCAACAGCAGCCCGATGGCGCCCACCAGCCCGGTCTCTTCGACGATGGACGTGTAAATAAAATCGCTGTGCGCCACCGGCACAATGCCGGGGCTGCCCAGGCCCGGGCCGCGCCCAAAGATGCCGCCGGATGCCATAGCCAGCAAGCCTTGCACGATCTGGTACGCGTTACCGCTGGGGTCGACCCACGGGTTGAGCCAGGCTTGCACGCGCAAGTGCACCAGCCCGACTAGTTCGTAACCCGCCACAAGGGCGAGCGCCAGGATGAGCAAGCTCGCCAGCAGCACGCGTCCGCGCCCGGCGCCGATGTAGATCAGGATGGTGTAGATGAAAATAAATACCCAGGCGGTACCGAGGTCGCGTTGCACCATGAGCAGCAGCAGCGCCGCGCCAGTCATGACCGCCGTCGGCGCCAGCAATGGCAGCAAGCCAGACATCAACGGTTGCCTGTCGGCTAGATAGGCGGCTAGGTAAATGATCAGCAATATCTTGAGCAGTTCCGAGGGTTGGAAGTAAAGCCCATAGCCGCCCAGCCACAGATCGGGCCCGATGCCGGAAGGGTTGGTGCCAAATAAAAATGTGAGCGCAGTGATCAGGAAGCCGGCCACCAGCCACAAAT
>JBKJWG010000125.1:0-4481 GCA_046716985.1 Anaerolineales bacterium
CATTTATGGATTACGTAAGCTTCGGCGTGCTTCCCAAGCATCTTCTCGGCGATCTGGCTCCCGGCGAGATCCTGAACGCCCCCTACAACCTGGAGCCAATCGGCTCGGGGCCTTATCGCTTTCAAGAACTGCTATCCGACAACGACACAGTCACCGGCGTGGTGTTGAACGCCTGGGACAATTATCACCTCGGCCGCCCATTCATCGACCAAATTATTTTCCACTATTACGATACATCCGCGGCGGCCTACGCGGCTTACCAAGCGGGTGATGTGATGGGCATTAGTTACGTGAGCCCGGATGCGTTACCAGAAGTGATGGCCGATCCGACGCTAAATATTTACTCAACACGTTTACCGCGCTTGAGTATTGTGCTGCTCAATTTGGACAATGCCGCCGTGCCTTTCTTCCAGGAACAGCAAGTGCGCCAGGCTCTGCTTGAAGGCATCAATCGCCAATGGATCATTGACAATTATCTCGATGGCCAAGCTTTCGTAGCAGATGGCCCCATTCTACCGGGCACCTGGGCATACAACGAAAACTTGAGCAAGGTTCCTTATGACGTTGACGAGGCCATCAGCATCCTGAAGCAGGCCGGCTACACCGTTCCTGCTGAAGGCGGGGATGTGCGCAGCAAAGATGACGTTCGGCTGGAATTCGAGCTCGTGCACCCGAACACAGAACTGCACACCAAGATCGCCGAAAGCATTCGCGATAACCTGGCCGAGCTGGGCATCAAAGTGAATTTAGTGGCGGTACCCTACGAAGAATTGATCACCAATTATTTAACGCCGCGCAATTATCAAGCAGCGCTAATCGATTTGAATATGTCTCGCTTGCCGGACCCAGACCCGTACCCCTTCTGGCACCAGGCCGAGATCACCGGCGGGCAGAACTATTCGAAGTGGGATGACCGCCGCGCGAGCGAATACCTAGAGCAGGCGCGCGTCTCGATCAACCAAACACAGCGCGCACGTCTCTATCGCAACTTCCAAACGCACTTCGCCCGCGAGCTGCCTGCGTTGCCACTTTATTTCCCGGTCTATAGCTATGCTATTTCAGCGCAGGTGCGCGGCGTTTCAGTTGGCCCCATTTTCCAATCCAGCGACCGCTTCGCCACCATCAACGAATGGTTCCTGGTGGCACGCAGCCAGGTCGAGGAGTTAGAGCCCACCGCACAGCCTCAAATTGGCGACGAGACGCAACCACCTCCATAAAATAAAAAAAAGCCCGGCGATCGCCGGGCTTTTTTATTCAGTCGAATACAGATCGCGATAAATATCGAAGAGCTCGTACACGCTGCGAATATGATCGCGCGTCTCACCGAACTGGATAACTTCAACAAACAAGTCAGGGTCGCCGTTAGCCAAACCGTTCCAATAGGAGGCATTACCGGGGCCGCCATTGTATGCAGCCAGCGCAGTGGCAAGATCATTGTCAAACGCGTGCAGCTGGATAGCGAGGTAGTCTACGCCCAAACGAATACTGACCGCTGGGCGATACAAATCATCGGCAGTGAAATTGGGCGGCCACCCACTGAGCGTCGCCACCTCTTGGCCAGTACCAGGGAGGATCTGCAGCAAGCCACGCGCTCCTGCAGAAGAGGTGACAAAGCCTTCGAACAAACTTTCCTGGCGCATCATGCCATATATGAAAAGCGGGTCGATAGCTTCGCCGCGCGCTTCAGTGTCGACGATGTCACGATAATAAGCTCCAAATCGTACGCGATTGAAGTAAACCGGTGCAGTGAAAGTTGCGGCATCGCTCATCCCGGCCATGCTCAGCACTTCGCGTGCAGCAAAAATGCCCGTGCGATAAAGGCCCAGGCCGATCAGATAGTTAGCCAGGCGATAAGAATTGGCGGGGTCGGTGGTGAGATCTTGCCGCAGGTTTTCGAATTCTGCCCGAGCCAGTTGGTATTCGCCCAGATGCCAAAGTTCGCTGCCGCGCACGAAGCGCGCGTCGCTTTGCAATGGCGCGGCATTGCTCAAATCGGTATCAGCGGGCAGATCGAACTTTGAAATGATCCATGCTTCTGCTTCGCTGCGCTCGGCCTCCACATCGTAATCAAGCGAATAGGTCCCCGCTTCGAAAGAGGCGCGGCCAGCGAGCAGATCGGCTGCGCGCTCGCTGTAGTAGCCAGTCGGGTCGAGGGTCACTACTTGCTGCCAGGTACTGCGGGCATTGTCTTCATTGCCTTGGACCTGCAGTGACTTGGCTACCCAGAAGAGGCTCTGCGATTGCTGCTCCAAACCCAGGGCGGCTTCATTAGCGCGCTGGAACAAACTTTGCGCGCCGAGATAGTCATCCAAACGGTAACGGCAGATTCCGGCGAGGAAGAGCGCGTCGTAGGCGTACTCCGAAGCGGGATATTCATTGGCAATGCGCGGCAGTATTTCTGAGGCACGCGTGAGCCGCCCGCCGTTGATGGCGGCGCGGCCGGCGGTGAGTAGAAATTCTGCCGCAGCCGATTGGCTGGGATAAGCCGAAACGAAGCCCAGCAAGGTCTCGATGGCCCCGTCGTAATCATCCTGGTAGATCCATTGCGTGATGGCTTTTTCCGAATAAGCATCGACCCAATGCACGTCAAAGGCATGTTCGGCGATCATGTGATCGAACTCATTGATTGCCCCTGCATAATCTTGCGTGGCGCGCAAGGCCAGGGCACGGTAGTAGTGCGCGGCGTCGGAGTGATCGGCGGGCGCAGATTCCAGATAGCGATCGAAGGCGGCGATTGCCACTGAATATAGCTCGTGACCACCGTCGAAGCTGTTGGTGGCGGCGTAATAATCCACCAGGCCGCGCTGGAACTCATCCACAGGTTCGCCGGCAGTCACCAGTTCGACCAGCGCAGCATAAGAGGAGTAGGCCAAGGGGAAGTTGGCAACTGCATGTTGAAATAATATATATGTCTGTGCGTTGTCGCCCAGGGCTTGATAGGCACGACCCATCAACAAGTCCATCTCGGCTTTGATGTAATCGTTGGCGGTGGCGTTGTATACATTTTGATAGGCCAAGATAGCCGCTTCGTAATTCTGCTGGGCTGAATAAACGTTGCCGACTTTGACCTGCAGACCGAAGGTATCGCCCATCTGTGGCGCGGCAATGGCAACCTCATAGGCCGAGCGGGCGTTCGCATAATCTCCGGCGGCAAAGAGCGCATCGCCACGTTGCTCCTGGATATAGGCATCCAGCACGCCCGGGCGCGCTTCAAGGTATTTGCTATAAGCTTCGGCGGCGCCGGCGGCATCGCCTTCAGCTTCGTGCACTTGCGCCAAGGCAAAATATGCAGCCGGGGCTTGATCCGAATCGGGGTAAAGGCCCAGCAGTGTGTTGAGCGTTTCCAGCGCTTCCGGCAAGCGATCTAGTTCAATATAGGTACGGCCCATGCCCAACAAAGCCGCAGCCCGCAAACCGTCATCATTGCTCCCACTGAGAGCGCCCTCATATTCGCGCAACGCCGCATCCCAATCGCCGTAAAAGAAAGCCTTATCACCCGACTCAACGCGCGCTTCGTTGCTCAAGGTGGCGACTGGTGCTGGCGTTGGCGTAGCGGTGGCGGTCAGAACGCTGGCTAATGTAGAAGTTGGAAGAGACGGATCGAGAACGCGCTGCAGATTGCAGGCCAGCATCGAGAAAAGCAGAGTAAGCAGCAATGCGAGACGGGCTAGTTGACTCATGCGAGCGACTATACCGTGCGCAAAACGAGGTGTCAACAAACCCCCAAAGTGGGCTTTTTTGTTACACTTTGGGCATGGGGAATCAGCAACCCAAGTATCGCATCGCCGACCTGGATACAAATGAACGCCCGCGCGAACGCCTGAAGAGTTTGGGCGCGCAATCGCTGAACACAGCTGAATTGCTGGCGGTCTTGCTGCGCACCGGCGTGAAGGGCGAAAATGCGATCGCACTGGGGCAGCGATTGCTGCAAGCCTTCGGCAGCCTAGCCGGTATCCAGCGCGCGCATTTCGAGGAAGTGGAAAAACAGCGCGGCATCGGTGAAGCCAAGGCCGCCACGCTGAAAGCCGCCATCGAATTAGGACGCCGCCTCGCGGTGCAGGAACCGGAGGAGCGCCTTCAAATCAACAGTCCGGGCGACGCGGCTGCGCTGGTGCAATACGAGATGAGCGCGCTGGAGCAGGAACATCTGCGCGCTATTTTGCTGGACACCCGCAACAAGGTGCTGGAAGTTGTCGAGCTTTACCGCGGCTCAGTAAACAGTGCCCCGGTGCGCGTCGCCGAAGTCTTCAGGCCGGCCATCCGCCGCAACGCGGCCGCCATCATCCTGGTGCACAATCATCCCAGCGGCGACCCGACGCCGAGCCCCGATGACCTCGCCTTGACCAAAGCCCTGCGCGAAGCTGGGCAAATGCTGGACCTGGAAGTGCTGGACCACCTGATCATCGGCCAGGGTCGTGTTGTTTGAATGAAAAAAAAACGGCTAGGCTTTGCTTAATCAGTTGGCTTAAAAGTAAAAACAA
>JBKJWG010000126.1:0-2626 GCA_046716985.1 Anaerolineales bacterium
TATGAGTCGCAGTGATGGTCGGGGTTCTGGTGCGCGTGGGCGTGCCGGTCGGCGTTCGGGGGGGTGTTGGCGTAACAGTTGACTTGGCCGGGTCGCCCTGCACCTCAAAATTGCCGACGACTTTAGGTTCCTGGCCGACGAAGATCTGCACCTGGTAAAAGCCAGGCAGCCAGTCTTCGGCATCGGGAATCCATTCAGTAAAGCCATAGCCGCCGGTGGCGCCGTCCCAGGGCTTTGTCTCGTAATGCACGAGTTCGCCGCCTCGGTACCACAGAGCGGTCCATTGCACGCCTGCGATCATGCCGTCGTAGCTAAACACAGCATAGATGGCGTTAACCGGGTTCTCGAAAACAACGCCGGCATCAGTGACCTGATAGGTATCGAGATTTACATTGCGGGCAAAGGTGAGTGGGCTAAAGACCGCGTTCGGGTTTGGCGTTACCACCGAGGTGAATAGACCTAGGATCGAGGCTGGGAGCTGCGGCACCGGCGACGGCGAAGGGGTTAAGGTGAATTGCAGCGTAGGTGAGAGGCTGGGTGTAAGTGTCATGCTGGGAGTCAATGAAGGGCTGGGAGTTTGCGAGGGCGTAAGAGTAAGGCTAGGAGTGGCTGTCACCGGGAAAATGCTATAGGCTGTCCGTTCGCCATAAACGCCGAGCCAAGCGGAAGCGCCAAAGAGCAACAGGGCAACAAATACAGTTTGCCAACCCTGCAAGAGGCGTTGCTGGCGGAGACGAAAATAAGGAAGCTCCCCAGACGCGCGGATTCCTGAGCGGCCACGCCACAAGGCGTAGAGGCCGAAGAAAACGAGGATGAGAGTGGCGGCGAGGACGAAGCTATGGATATCCAGAGAAAAAGACCGCATTACCGCGCATTATACCTGCGCCAAAATCGCCGCCGCGGCTTGTGCTTTGAAACCGGATGCACACCAATTCTGTTGGTAAAATAAACCTATATGCTAAACCGACGCGATTTTCTCAAATTGAGCGGGTTGGCCCTGGGCAGCCTGGCGTTCAGCCCGCGCGCCTTTGGCCACAGCGCAAAACCGCCGGAAGCAAAAGGGCTTCTGCGCGTGGCGACCAAAGAAATCAGGCTCTATAGCGAACCCTCTTATAAGAGCGAAGTAGTAACCACTCGCAAAAAAGACCAGCTGCTTTACTTCTACGATCAATTTGATTCGCCCGAAGGGCCGGAATTCAATCCGAGCTGGTATCAACTGGACGAGGGTTACGGACACACGGCTTGGCTGCAGCCAGTGGAAACTAAGCTCAACCCTGTATCGTCTTTCGTCAGCTCGCAAGGCGAGTTATATGAGGTGACTGTGCCTCTCACCCAGTCGTATCGCCTAACAAAAGCCTATGGCTGGGAAAAGCTATATCGTTTGTATTATCAATCGGTCCACTGGGTAACAGGTATCGAAAAAGGCCCGGACGGCGCGCTTTGGTACAAATTGCTGGATGAGCTAATCAACATCAACTATTACGTGCTGGCTACGCATATGCGCAAAGTGCCCGCCTCTGAGCTGACGCCGGTGTCCACCAAGATCGCTGAGGATGACAAGCGCGTGGAAGTGAGTATTGCCGAACAGCATTTGTGGGCCTTTGAAGAAGGCGCCATTGTTCTGGATACGAAGGTCTCAACTGGCATTCCCAATGTGGAACCGACAGCCAACGGTATCCCAACCTACACGCCGCGCGGCAATTTCTATGTGTTCTCCAAGATGCCGGTACGCCATATGGGTAATGGCCAAGTGACCAACGATATCAACGCTTATGAACTGCCTGGAGTGCCGTGGGTTTCTTATTTCCATGAATGGGGCGTGGCTTTCCACGGGACGTATTGGCACGACAATTATGGCAACGAAATGAGCCATGGTTGTGTCAACATGAAGCCCGAAGATGCCAAATGGCTGTTCCGTTGGCTCACCCCCGAGAGTTCTCCCCGGGACGTGCAAACGCGCGGACATGGCACGCGCGTGAATGTTTATTGATTTGACAGAGCGGAAGCCAAGGGCAGATAGGTTCAGTTTAGTTTTATTTTTGATGCTCTTCGTGCTAGCGGCATGCAGCAATATTTCCATACGAGTAGAAAATCCTAGAACCCTGTCAGCTGCGGCCGGCAGCGACGCGGCAGTCTATTTGGTGTTAAACAATCTCACATTTTCCGATGTTACATTTCTTGGAGCCACCAGCGATGTCGCACGCTCCATAGAAATCCATCGCAGCGCGCTAATCTCGGGTGAGGACCGCGAGGCGATGGAAAATGGCGGCGAATATCATTATGAACCTGGCGCCGAAGAGGAAGAAGACAAGAACGGGTTAACTGAAGCAGAGCTGGGCATGCCGATGGCCGCGATGACCAGCATACGCATCACGACAGGGCACGAGATCGAGCTCGAGCCCGAGTATGCTCATTTGATGTTGATCGACCTGCAGCGCGATCTGCAAGTTGGCGATCATTTCACCTTAATTTTGCACTTTGAGAATTATGCGGATCTGCCCGTTGAAGTACAGGTCGTCTCAGATCTAAACTAATCCCCCAGCCAATTTTAAGGGAGGCGTATGTCAACCAATCAAAAGATGGTCTTCGTTGCTGCAACATTGCTACTGGCCGCGTGCGGCGAAGG
>JBKJWG010000127.1:0-8000 GCA_046716985.1 Anaerolineales bacterium
GGAGTCCCTTGGGTCAAGCACAACCTTCCGGCGCAACTACGACTTGTTCATTTACAACCTACCAGTTACGCAGGTCGCCGCTCGCTCAAAAGAATGCATAATTAACGTCTTATTTCAATGTTTCGCCTTCGCTCCTGATGCACTTTCATCCGTAGCCTACGCCAACCAGGAAATCTTCCTGGGTTTGGCTGCGGCTGGAGCGGCCGGCCTCAATTTCACCTTCACGCTGGGGGTTGTGATCACCGTCATCCTCGCCATCGTGGCTTTTTCTTATTTGCAGACGATCCATGAATATTCAACGGGCGGTGGTTCCTATATCGTCGCCAAAGAGAATCTTGGCCAATTTGCCGGCTTGGTAGCGGGCGCGGCGCTCATGCTGGATTATTTGCTCGTCGCCGCAGTGAGCTTGACTGCCGGCGTCGAAGCGTTGGCGTCTGCGTTCCCGGGGATTTGGGAATATAAGATAGCCATCGCGTTGTTTCTTTTGTTACTCATCACTATCTTGAATCTGCGCGGCATGCAGGAAACGGGCACGGTCATGTCGGTGCCCGTTTATCTCTTCATTGGCTCTTTCATTGTGATGATCATTTATGGAGTGGTCAAAACTCAAACCAGCGCACCGATTCCATTTGAGCAGAGCTTGCTTGGACCGGCGCAGCCGCTGACTATTTTTGTTTTGCTGCGCGCCTTCGCCTCAGGCAGCACAGCGTTGACCGGCGTGGAAGCCATCAGCAACGGGGTGCCCGCCTTCAAGCCGCCCGAATCGAAGAACGCCGGGCAAACACTGATCGTCATGTCGATCCTGATGGGTTTTCTATTTCTCGGCACGCTTGGACTAACGCAATATTTTGGCATCGTTCCCATCGGCGAAGAGACGGTTCTTTCGGCTTTATCGCGGCAGCTATTCGGCAGTTCTATTCTTTATTATCTAGTTCAAATAAGCACACTGTTGGTGCTGACCGTGGCCGCCAATACAGCCTTCGCCGATTTCCCGCGCGTGGCTGCCATCCTGGCCCGCGACCACTACTTGCCCAGCCAGCTCAAAGCGCTGGGTGACCGCCTGGTGTTTGCCAACGGTAGTTTGGTGCTTGCGGTTGCGACCGCCATTTTAATCCTGGCCTTTCGCGGTCAGAGCCACGACCTGATCCCTTTGTTTGCTATTGGCGCATTTTTAGCATTCACCATGTCGCAGGCCGGCATGGTGCGCCATTGGTTCCGCAACAAGGCGCGCGGATGGCAGGCCAAGGCGCTTATCAATGGACTCGGCGCGCTGACCACGGCCAGCGTTGTGATCGTGGTCGGGACGGGCAAGTTCACTCAAGGAGCGTGGATAACCCTGCTTATCATCCCAGCTCTCGTCTTGCTATTCATAAGCATCAACCATCACTATGCGGCTATCGCCGAGCAACTTTCGCTCAAGGGCTTGCCGCCTTCGCTCAAGCCTTATCCCAAGTTGCGTTTTGTCATTCCCGTTTCCGGCGTGCATCGTGGCGTGTTCCAGGCCGTAGACTTCGCGCGCTCGATCACGGAAAATTTAATAGCTGTCTATGTGGAAGTCGATCCGGACAGTGGAAAAAGTGTGGCGGAGAAATGGAAAAAGTGGTTCCCAGATATTCCGCTCTACGTTGAACCCTCGCCGTATCGATCGATCCTTGGGCCGCTAATCGATTTCCTCGACCGTTACGACGCGGAAGCCAACGATGGGACTCTTGCTGGGATCATCCTGCCCGAATTCGTTGCGGAGGGTTTCTGGGCAAATATCCTGCATAACCAGGAAGCTTGGTTGATCAAATTCGCGCTACTTTACCGACGCAGGAAAAAGGGCTATCAGCAAGTGATCATTGATGTGCCCTTCCACTTGAAGGAGACTTAAAACAAAGAGGAGCAGCTAGGCTGCTCCTTATATTTATTGTGAGGAAATTTTATTCGACTTTGAAGCGTTCGATGATCTCGTTATATTGCGCCAGGCGCTCTGGCGTGGGGTCCTTGCCGCCGAAGGTGAGGAAAACTTTGAAGGCGGCATCACCGAGGCGATCGAAGAACTGGAAGTTGAGCGCATCCCTGCCATCGGTGTGGCTGGGCTTACGCAAGGCATAGACAGCCGATAGCGCCTGCGCCCGGATGTGCATATCCAGCGATTTGGTCTGCACATTGAAGAAGCCTTGGGCATTACTGAATTTACCGAACTGGCCCACATTCTCCAGCGTGGTGGCCCCGTTGGAGACGATCACGTGCACATCGCCCAAAACTTCAAACGAGCGGATAATGTCTTCCCATTGGGCGAAATCCAACTCGACGACCAGTTCGGTGGGCATAGCGCGCACCACTTCGAGCTCGGGCACGCCCAGCTGGCGGGCGAGCAGCAGCACCATCTGCTTGCGGTCGCGGTCAAAGGCGCCGCGGATAGCGCTGGCACGCTCAATCTCTGTCATCCCATCCAAGATGGGCAATGTTTTCTCTAAAACCATAGTTCATTAACCTCGGTGTGAGTCTAGAGGCGGATTATACATTTTTACAATTTATTTGGGTGAACCGTTTCCTCACCCACTTAGAGGATCTGCAGAAAAGTCAGGGGGCCAAGTAGCCCAGCTTGTTTCAAAGCCAGCAAAATGCCGGCTGCTGAAGCCCAGACTCCGAATATAAAGATCCAATCGGCCACAGAAAACCGCATGCGGCGAAAATAGCTACGTTCCGGAAAGGCGCCGAATGCGCGCGCTTCCATCGCCAGGGCGCTGCGCTCAGCTTGGCGAATGGCAGTAGCCAGCAGGGGCACTGCATAGCGGCGCAGCCGTTCCAAGCCGCCGCGCAAGCCGTGTGTGCCATTCACGCCGCGCACGCGGTGCGCCGCCTGGATGACCGACATTTCGCTTTGCAACATTGGCACAAAGCGAAAGGCGGCCAGGGTGCTGTAGCCGATGCGATAGGGCAGGCGCGCCTGCTGGACCAAGGCGCGCACAAAATCGGCAGAATCACTGGTTAGCGAGAAAGGCAGCGAAAGCAAAAGCAGGGCAAGGACGCGCAATCCGGTCACGGCGCCCAAGTACAGGCCACCCTGATAAAGGGCAAGCGGGCCAAGTTTGAAAATCAATGGCGTATCAGCTACCAGGGAAGAGCGTATCAACAATGGGTAAACAATCACAAATGCAAACACCAGCACGAGCAAAGGGCTGAGGAGGCGGAGAAATCTGCGCAAAGGAAGCTTGCCCAATCCCAATAGCAAGATCGCGGATAGCAAAATAAACGCGAGCGGAGTCCAGGGATCCGTAACGAGCAGCATAAGCACCATCAAAGGCAAGCTAACCAGCAACTTGCTGAGCGGGTTAAGACGATGGAGAAAAGAGTAGCCTTCGTAATAAATGGTCTGCATGATCAGTTCTGAGCCAGGGGCTGAGGCGTTGCCAGAGAGAGAAAATCGTCCATGGTCATGCAACGGCTCAAGGCGGGATATTGGGTAGACAGAAGAGCGGCCAAGCGTGCCAGCGGCGGCAAATTGAGGTGGGCGCGAGAAAGCAGATCGGGCTGCTCGACTAGATCAGTCGGAGAACCATCAAATAAGATCGATCCAGCCGACATGACTACAACGCGGTGGGCATGCTCAGCGACC
Organism: Anaerolineales bacterium; assembly: GCA_046716985.1. Classification (GTDB taxonomy): domain Bacteria; phylum Chloroflexota; class Anaerolineae; order Anaerolineales; family UBA11579; genus JAMCZK01. The sequence goes on from JBKJWG010000127.1 coordinate 3,605, forward strand.
ATGCGCATATCGTGGGTAATCACGATAATGGTTTTGCCCTGTTGATTGAGCTTATCCAATAAAGCAAGTAGCGCATTAGCATTGCGCTCGTCCTGGCCAAAGGTGGGCTCATCCAAAATAAGCACATCCTGCCCCATGGCTAGCATGGAGGCCACACTGAGGCGGCGCTTTTCACCATAGCTAAGCGTGAAGGGGTTGGCTTTAGCATAACGAACCAAGCTAAAGCTATCCAGAAGTTCTTGCGTTTTGGCTTGAACTAATTCTTCCGTTTCACCCATCACGCGCAAGCCATAAGCGATCTCGTCCGCGACCGTTTCAGTAACGAATTGATGCTCGGGGTTTTGGAAGACAAACCCGACCTGCCGTGCCAGTTGTTTAGCCGGAATACGACTGAATTCTTCACCACGTAAATAAATATTGCCCTGAGCTGGTTTTAGGATGCCGATCAGGTGCTTAGCCAAAGTGGTCTTGCCCGCACCGTTGGCCCCGACGATTGCCAGAAAGTCGCCCTGATTCACGCGCAAAGAAACATTTTTAAGCGCCGGCATATTGCCATACGCAAACGACAGATCGCGCACTTCAAAGACAGGCTCTTTCGAAACTTTTCTTTCGGCGTGTCGGCTGCTGACTCGGGCAATTTTCGGCAGGGTTGCGATCCAGGGGCGCAGAGCCTTGACCGCTTCCCCTAACGTGATGGGGAAGGAGGCTAACTCGACGCCGCGCTTGCGCAACGCGTGCGCCAGCAGGCAGACCTGCGGCATCCACACGCCAAGTTTGCGCAGCTCCTCGCCGCGCTCATCGAAGATCTGCCGCGGCTCGCCGTCCGCCAGGATGCCGCCCTCGGGATTGAGCACCACCACGCGGTCGACAAGGTGCATCAGCTCATCCAGCTTGTGCTCGATAAGCACAAGCGTGTGGCGGCCGCGCGACTTCAATTCAGCCAGCAAAGCGAAGACTTGCTGGGTGCCGACCGAATCCAAATTGGCAGTGGGCTCATCGAAGACCAGCACGCTGGGCTGCATCGCCAGCAACGAGGCCAAGGCCACGCGCTGCTTCTCGCCGCCTGAAAGCGCCATCACCGGCCGTTGGCGATGTGCCTCCATGCCGACTTCATGCAGCGCGCGCTCGACTTTCGCGTCCATTTGGTCAGCGGGTTGGCGCAGGTTCTCAAGGCCGAAGACGATCTCATCTTCTACTTTGAGCGTGGCGAATTGAGCTTCCGGATCCTGGAACAAAATGGCGACCTGCTGTGCCAGTTCCGCTACGTTGTGCTGCTGGGTATCGAGCCCATTGACACGGACTTCGCCAGCTAGCAACTCACCCACTGATTGCGGCAGCAAGCCGTTCAGGGTGAGCGCTAAGGTGCTCTTACCAGAGCCAGAAGGGCCGAGCAGTAGCAGGGTCTCGCCCTGCTCGACGCGCAAAGATAGCCCGCGCAAAGCGGGCAATTTCCGCCGCGCGTATTTCACCGTCAGCGCGTCGATCTCGATCAATGCCATTTAGATACAGCTAGCCCAGGAAGTAAATGAAATCGTTATAGAGGAACACCACCAGAATGCTCACCATGATCACGCTAAGGGCTACGTAGCGCCAGCGCCAGGATGTATTCCACAAGCGGCGGATGTTGTAAGCGATCATACCCAGCGCCAATAAGTCAATAGCAGCAGCCAAAGCCACAGAAATGGAGCCGCTTAGTCCAATCAGGGGTAATGCGAAGGGCAGCAGGATGTATTGCAGCGTGCAACGCACGGCGACAAACAGGATATAGCCGCCCAGCAGGCGATCGCTGCGTTTAACTTCTACAGGGTTGGGTGCTGCCCGCTCAGATCTCATCCGCAGTCGATTCTCCCAATGCAGTGTTAGCCAGCACGCCGGTCTTAGCCACCGAATCAGCCAAGAACTTGGCCAGTACGGAGCAGACTGCGAAGGCCAGCATAGAAACCACGATACCCACCGCGAGGACAGCCGTTTCGAAGTGGGTCGAACCTAGCGATCGCAGGATCACCCAAAATTCCAGCAGCCCCACAGTTGCACTGGCGCCAACGAAACGCACCGTGCGGAAGTTGCGATAGCGCGTGGCCAGCCAGAAAACGATCTCCCCGATGATGCCGGTGAGCGCTTCGATCAAGAGAGCGTAGAACCCATATGGTGTTGCCAACAGGATCACGCCACTGATGAAGCTAACCAGCAGGATAGCCCCAGGCTTACGCATTACGTAGGCAGCAAAAGCCACCGGCACGAAATAGAGGCTGCCAACTGCAGTTTGCACAAACAGACCCAGCCCGCGCAAGCCTGCATAAACGCTGGTGACCGGGATGAGAATCACGCCGAACGCCATGCCCACCACAATCGTGATGAGCAAGTCGCGTGTACTCCAGGAACTCAGGCCCCGCTTCTTGGAACTAACCGGTTTTGCCATTATTGCCTTTCTCTTTGCCGGAGCAAAGTTTACCCATTTATTTTCGATTTCAGTTCCGTGCGAAACACGAACGGAGCTAACTATATGAAAGGCAGCAGCAATAATCTAGATACTGCTATAAAAAACTGCCGCTATCGAGGTGAAGGGGGGCCTCAACGTGGGTGAACCTTTCAAAAAACATGACGCGAGAAATTGTTAAACAAAATTCTTGGCGATTTTCCGCAGATTTACGCGACAATATCTGCGAATCGCATCAAAAAAACCCTGATTCCACTTTTGGATTTTCGCAATCAGATTCGTTGAACAAAGAGTGCCTTAAAAAATTTTAAGGTTGCTCGCCGTGGTCGTTCAGACATGTACACAGAGTTATCCACACCCAAGTGGGTGGGGGTTAATTGGAACTATCCCCCACCTGTAGCGTGAAAATCAGCCTTGGATTAGTTTTTGCGTCGCAAACATCGCGCGGGAAAATTCTTTAAGCTGCCTCGACCTTAAAGAATGCATTTTTTTTAGAGAGGCGTAGGCAGATAATATGGGTCGCGGCTTGACCACCTGTTAGAATCGCCGACCTCAACACGGAATGTGTGTGGGAAAAACAGCTCTCTTTTGTAATTGAATAGCTGAATGCCCAATGATCGGCCATGGCTTTTATAAAAGCCAAGACCATTGTCCTCTTCTATCTTGAAGACGGCTGCACGGTTCCAGGTTGACTAGGAGTCATTGATGAATGCAAGCCAGGCCTGGCAAGCTGCACTTGGCCAGTTACAAGTTGAAATGCCTAAGGGCACCTTCGATACCTGGGTGCGCGACGCAGAGATGCTGGCTTATGAAGATGGCTCCTTCGTCATAGGAGTTAATAATGCTTACGCGCGTGATTGGCTGGAAAGCCGGCTGAAAAGCACGGCGACGCGCATGCTGACGGGCATGATGAACCGCACCGTGGAGGTGCGTTTTGTTGTGTGGCAGCCCAGCCAGCCCGCGGAAAGTTTGACAGAATTTCCTAGCGAAAAAGAAGAAGTTAGCGAAGCAGAAAAAAATGCTCCGGTTGCCGCGGATGCTTTTCCGCATAACCCGCGCTACACCTTCGATACTTTCGTGGTCGGTTCGAGCAACCGCCTGGCGCACGCCGCGTCCCTGGCAGTAGCCGAAAACCCGGCCAGAGCTTATAACCCGCTCTTCTTGTACGGACGTGTAGGATTAGGCAAGACGCACCTGCTGCGCGCCATCGGCAACGCGGCCCAACACAGCGGCTTGCAAGTCCTCTACGTTTCTTCCGAAGAATTCACGAACGATTTGATCCACGCCATTCGCACGCATAGCACGCAAGCCTTCCGCGACAAATATCGGCGCACAGACGTGCTGCTGGTGGATGACATCCAATTCATCGCCGGCAAGGAATCTACCCAGGAAGAATTCTTCCACACCTTCAACACGTTGCACGGACAGAACAAACAGATCGTGATCACCTCCGACCGCTCGCCCAAGGGGTTGGTGACGCTTGAAGAGCGCCTGCGCTCGCGCTTCGAATGGGGATTGATCGCCGATATTCAAGCGCCCGACTATGAGACACGCCTAGCCATCTTGCGTATCAATGCCGAACGCCTCGGTCGCCACGTCGATCCCGAAGTGCTGGAGACTATCGCTCAGCGCATGCAATCCAACATCCGCGAGCTCGAGGGTGCGCTCAACCGTATCGTGGCGTATGCTTACTTACGCGACCTGCCGCTCAATGCGGAACTGGTTGACAGCGCCCTAGCAGACTTGATCCCCGAACCACAATCCATACAGCCGGACCAATTGGTGCAAGCCGTGGCGCAGGCTTTCAATGTTTCAGTTGAGCGTCTGCTCTCGCGCAACCGCGCTCAAGAAGTAGCTTTACCACGACAGGTAGCTATGTATTTGCTGCGCGAGGAATCAAAACTGTCTTTGCCACAAATAGGTGAAATCCTTGGCGGCCGCGACCACACCACCGTGATG
>JBKJWG010000128.1:0-3979 GCA_046716985.1 Anaerolineales bacterium
ATACTAGCGAGGATAAACGCTGGCAGCGCCCGCCGCGTGGCGAGGAGGCCAAGGCCGGCCCCAAATCCGTGGTCAGCGCTCCGCTCCTGGTGCGCGATAAGCTGGTGGGCGTGATGACGCTCACCCATCCCGACACCGGTTTTTTCACCGAGGAACATCTCACCTTGATCCAAACCATTGCAGACCAGGCCGCTTTTGCTGTGCTCAATGCGCGCTTGTATGCCGAGAGCCAGCGCCGCGCCGGGGTGATGACAGCCATTGCGGAAAGCGCGGCTTCGATCAGCGCCAGCTTGCAAGTCGACCAGGTGTTGCAGACCATCCTCGAGCAGACCACAGGCGCGCTGGAGGTGGAGGCTGTTTCCTTGGCGTTAGTTGAGCCCGGCGGCAAAGAGCTAGTATTTCGTGCCGCCACAGGCCAGCGCAGCAAACAAGTCATTGGATTGCACATCAAGATGGGCCAGGGCGTAGCCGGCTGGGTAGCTAACGAAGGCAAGGGCATCGTGGTGCAAGATGCGCAAAGCGATCCGCGCTTCTACACCAAGGTCGATGAAACCACAGGTTACAAGACAAGGGCGATTGCTTGCGCACCTATTCGCGCCCGCGGCAAAGTCATCGGCGTCATCGAGGCGCTCAATCCCAAAGCTGGCAGCTTCGATAGCGATGCGCTGCCGGTGTTAGACGGTATCGGCAACCTGGCCGGCACGGCCATCGAGCATGCACAACTATTCGAACAAATGGAAGCGGCGCGCAGCCGCTACCTGGAATTATTTGAAGACAGCGTGGATGCCATTCTGATCACTGACCTGGACGGCAACATCATCGAAGCCAATCGCCAAGCCGAACTGCTTATCGGTTTCGACAAGCAGACTTTACACAAAATGAGCGTGCATCACTTCCATCAGGCCGATTACAAAGCGCTGGGCAAGGACCTGGCCAAACTAAAAGGCGGGGCAACTGTCTCCTATGAATCTGTTTTACAAGGTCAGGGTAAGAACGAGATCGGCATCGAGGTTTATGTGCACCGCATCCAAGCCGAAGGCGCCGAGCAATTGCAATGGATCTTGCGTGACATCACTGAGCGCAAGAACCTGGATAATTTGCGCGAGGACCTAGCCTCGATGATCTATCACGATCTGCGTTCGCCACTGGCCAACGTGGTCTCCGGCCTAGACGTGCTGCAGATGATGCTGCCCGCCGATCAAGACCCGACCATCCGTTCTGTGCTTGACATTGCCATGCGCTCGACCGAGCGCGTCCAGCGCTTGGCCAATTCCCTGCTCGACACTTCGCGCATGGAAGCCGGCCAACGCATCGGCAACCCGGAACCCACCGCAGCCGTCGACTTGATCCAGGCTGCTCTTGAAGCCGTTGCGCCTGCTGCCGAAGGCAAAGAGATCAAACTGGTAGCAGCGGTTGTCAAAGGATTGCCGAGGGTCATGGCTGACGCCGAAATGATCCGGCGCGTGTTTATCAATCTCATTGAGAACGCCATCAAATACTCGATGGAAGGGCAGACTATTACAGTCGGTGCCAAGCGTGCCAGTGATTTCGTTGAGATGTATGTGCTCGATCAAGCGCGCGGCATCCCCAAGAATGAACAGGAACGCATCTTCGAAAAATTCGCGCGCGTGCAGATCGGCGCCACGGGTAACACCAAAGGCCTTGGTCTGGGCTTGGCCTACTGCAAATTGGCCGTCGAAGGCCACGGTGGCAAGATCTGGGTGGAGAGCGAATTGGGCAAAGGCTCGCGCTTTGCATTCACTATCCCTATTGCACGCACGGGCTCGTTGCAATGAAGAAGATCAATAAACATATTTATTACGAAAATAACTATTCCGGGGCCACGGTGGGCGCGTTGTTGTTTTCTAAAGATACTGTGCTGATAGATGCGCCCCTAAAGCCAGACGAGGCGCGCGCCTGGCTGGCCGACCTGCGCAAGGCGGGCGCCAAGCCGCGCCGCCTCGCCATCAACCTCGATGCGCACCCGGATCGCACATTGGGCACTCAAACCCTCGAGGCTGAGGTACTTGCCCATCGCGAGATCGCCCGCCAGTTCCGCCGCCGCGCCGCCATTTTCAAAGCTATCAAGCAGGAAAGCGGCGCCGAATGGGAAGAGACCTCAGGGCTGAGTGGGCTGCGCTGGGTGCTGCCGCGTATCACCTTTTCGGATCACACGCTGCTGCATTTCGATGACCGTGAGCTGCGTTTGGAGCAGCACCCTGGCCCCGGGCCAGGTGCCTGCTGGCTTGTCTCGCCCAAAGATCAAGTCGTCTTCGTTGGCGATGCCGTCGTGTTGGGTCAGCCGCCTTTCCTGGCGCAGGCTGACATCGATGCTTGGATAGACGGGCTGGACCTTTTGCTTTCGCGCGAGTATCGCGACTACACCGTGATCAGCGGGCGCGGCGGCAAAGCCACGCCCAAAGACATCAATAACCAGAAGCGATTCTTGAACGAAGTGCGCTCGCGCTTATTGAAATTTTCAAAGCGCAAAGCCACGGCCGCGGCCGAGATCGACAAGTTAGCGATCAAGCTGGCGGACAAATTCAAGACGCCGGCTAAACGCCACAATTTCAACGTGAAGCGTTTGAAATTTGGCATGCACAACTACTACGCTCGCCATTACCTGCCGGCTAGCAAATCTCAAAACAACAATTAACGGCTTTTCAATATGCCAGATTCCGCCTATCGCCCCGTCTATGCATTGAGCCGGGGTGGGCAACCCGAGTCGCTGCACTATGGCGCCATTGCCGTCGTCAGCATAGGCGGCGAACTCCTGGCCGCCTATGGCAATGCGCAGCTTTCCACCTTCCTGCGCTCAACGGCCAAGCCTTTCCAGGCTTTGCCTTTCGTTCTGGCGGGTGGCGTGCACCACTATGGGCTCACGCCCAGGGAACTGGCGTTGATCTGTGCCTCGCATTCGGGCACTGATGAGCATGTGGAAGTTTTTCAGTCGCTGCAGAAAAAAATAGGCATGACCGAAGATCAATTGCTGTGCGGCGTGCATCCGCCTTTTCACCGCCCCACGGCTGAACGCTTGCGGAAAGCCGGAGAGAAACTAACCCCAAGCCGACACAATTGCTCCGGCAAGCACAGCGGCATGCTGGCTTTCGCTAAGCTGCGCGGCTGGCCGACTGAAAATTACATCGACCCACAGCATCCCTTGCAGAAGGAAATTTTCGCCTTGTTCGCCGAATTGGCAGGTCTTTCTCAAGATGCTCTCGCCATCGGAATCGATGGTTGCTCGGCGCCCAACTGGGCCGCGCCGCTTTACAACGTTGCCTTGGCCTATGCGCGCCTGATGGATCCAAGCGGGCTGCCTACCCGGCAAGCAGCTGCTTGCGAGCAGGTGCGTGATGCCATGGTGACCAATCCAGACATAGTCGGCGGTCCGCAGTGCTTCGATACAGATCTGATGAGCGTGGCCGGCGGGCGCATTTTGTCTAAAGGCGGCGCCGAGGGTTATCAGGGTATGGGCTTGCGCGCCGGCGCGCTGGGGCCGGGCTCGCCCGCCATGGGCATCGCCCTGAAAATTTCGGATGGCGACGCGCGCGCCTGGGCCTGCCAAGCGGTTTCGCTTGAAGTGCTGCGCCAACTGAGCGCGCTTTCCGCCGATCAGCTGGGCCAACTCAACGATCACGGCCCTTCTCGCCTGGTGACCAACTGGCGCGGCCTTGAAGTAGGGCGCGCCGGCCCCGTCTTCGATCTCGAGAACCAATAGTGGACTTGGCCAAGCGCGCCTTGGCGGTGCACAAACGCCTGTTGGATTTCTATGGCGACCCCAAATGGCGCAATCCGCTGCCGCCGGTCGATGAGTTAGTTTCCACGATTCTTTCGCAAAACACCAACGACCTTAATCGCGATGTGGCTTTCAACGCGCTAAGGTCAGAGTTTCCAACCTGGGAAGCTGTGCGCGATGCGCCGCGCAGAAGCGTGATCGCCGCCATTCGCTCGGCTGGCTTGGCCAACCAAAAGGCGCCGC
>JBKJWG010000129.1:0-7958 GCA_046716985.1 Anaerolineales bacterium
GATTACAGCGCCGCCGAAGACGAGCTGCGCAGGGCGGCCAAGCTGGCGCCTAAGGACCGCACCATCCAGCGTCAACTGGCGGCGGTCATTGCTTTGAACCTGATCCACCAACCGCAGGAAGTGAGCGCGAGTTGAGCAAAGAATTGAAAGCCCAAATAAGTTCCGGCAAGGCGCTCGATCGCGCCGCCGTGCTCACCATCCTGCAGGCCGGCCTCGCCGCAGGCGAAATGCGCTTCGTGCGTCAGGTCACCGAGAATTGGCTGGACGCATTTCCCTACGACCTCCACATTGAATTATTGCGCGCCCGCGCACTTCTGCAAGAATCCAAAGCGGACAAGGCCGCAAAGATCCTAGTTCGGCTGTGTGAACTGGATCCCGAATTCTTGGACGCGCAAGAACTGTTGGCGAAAGTTGCCCGCCGCGTCAAGCCTGCTATTTCTGAACAAGCCCGCGCCGCGGCCGCATATTTGCTCCACCCCAGCGAAGTGACCAAGGATATTCAAGCCTGGGCACGCTCGCTGATCGCCGCCCAACTCGCTTTCGTTGCCGGTAATCTCAAGAAAGCCGAAGCCGACGTGCAAGCCGCGCTACTGAGCGAGCCACCTTCCCCGCTGCCCGGATTGCTGCACATCCAGATCGCCGGCAAGCAGGGTTTGACTTGGCTGGCGATCCATAACCTGGTCGAGTTGTATAGCGAACAATGGCCGCACTGTTTGCAGCTGCGTTTGCAAAACGCCGCTTATCTGATAGAGAGCGGCAGCGAAAAAGAAGCCGTCGATATTTTGCACGATTGCGTGGCTGAGGACGTCAGCGGCCAGGTTGCCCGCCGCCTGTGGGGCGATGCGCACCGCTTCAGCGCGCTGTGGCCGCGCCAACTCACGCAGGTGATCGATATCCCCATCCCGGGAAAAGTTGCAGCCAGTTTAGGCTGGAACCAGATCGATAGCATGGCGACTGTCAAAAGTATCAAAGTTTCCAAATCTATAGAGGTGCCTGAGCATTCGGAAGACGAAGTAATTCCCGAAGAAAAAGTTATTGCCCCCAAGCCCAAGGTCGAAGAAAAAATTCTGCCCGTCATTGTCAAAGAAAAAACGGTACCGGCACAAAACTCGGATGAAAATTTCGAAGATACTTTAGACTCCGTACTCTCCGCTTTACCCGAGACGTTGATCGATCTCGAAGCGATCAACACTGACACGGAGGAGTCTCTGCGCCTGCGTGCCGACGGACGTTACCCGGCCTACATTATTCTCAGCAGCAAAGAAGGATTGCTTAAACAATATGGCCAATCGGGCTTCAACGAAGTCGACGCGGCTATGCGCGCCCTCGCCAAGTCCACCGACGCGCTGCCCAACTGGAGCGCCTACGTGCTTTACGCCGACGATGCAGAATCCACCGCCGCCTTCGGCTTGAAAGCCGCCAAGGCCGGCGACCCGTGGGAGATCAAGCATCTGCTCGCCGACCTCGACGAGGCCCTGCGCCAAAACGGCGAAATGATCGGCGCTCTGCTCATTGTCGGCGGCCCGCACATCGTGCCATTCCATCATTTGCCGAACCCGGTCGACGACGAAGATAAAGACGTGCCCTCCGACAATCCCTACGCCAGCCTGGACGAAAATTATTTCATGCCCACCTGGCCCACCGGCCGCCTGCCTAATGGCAACGGCAAGGATGCGGCCACGCTGATCAAATTGCTCGGCCGCATCGATGCCAGCCGCGACAGCAAAACCAGCAGCACAGATCCATTGATGGAAATGATCCGCCGCTTGCTGACGCTGTTCGGCTTGTGGAAGCCGAGCCGCACCAGCTTCGGCTATTCAGCCGAGATCTGGCAGCGCGCTTCGCATTCGGTCTACCGCGTCATCGGCGAGCGGCGTGGACTGAGCATTTCTCCGCCCACGGCCACCGGTCGCCTCCCGAAGGAAGCGACAAAGCCGCTACAGGTTGCTTATTTCAACCTGCATGGCGTGCAAGACGGGCCGGATTGGTACGGCCAGCGCGACCCGCAGCAAACCACGGGCGGGCCTGATTATCCGGTTGCGCTCAGCCCCAGCGACGTAGTCAACAGTGGCCGCGCCCCGCAGGTCGTCTATACCGAGGCGTGCTATGGCGCTAACGTCTTCAACAAAAATATCGATAACGCCTTACCGCTTAAGTTCCTCGATTCGGGCAGCAAAGCGGTAGTCGGTTCGACGGTCACTTCGTATGGTTCGGTTACCACCCCTCTCATCGCCGCCGATCTGCTCGGCCAGACTTTTTGGAAATTATTGAACGAAGGTCATCCCGTTGGCGAGGCGCTGCGCCGCGCCAAGATCGCCATGGCGCACACCATGCACCGCCGCCAGGGTTACCTCGACGGCGAAGACCAGAAGACCCTCATCTCTTTCGTGCTGTATGGCGACCCGCTGGCGCAAACCAGCGCCGAGGGCAGCCTGCCCAAGCGCATCCTGCGTCCCGAGCAGGGCGCGCTGCAAGTGGATGCCATCTGCGATCGCGCCGAAGGCCACAGCGCCCGCGTCGACGAGCTGCCCGCCGAAACCATGGCCACCGTCAAAGCGGTGGTGAAGAGCTACCTGCCTGGCATGCAAGGCAGCCAGGCCACTTACAGCCACGAGCACACCAATTGCCGCAATCACAATTGCCCGCTGCCGCATGCCAATGCCAAAGCCATTGGCTTGGCGCCACAGCGCAGCTTGGTCACCTTGAGCAAGCAAGTGCCCGGCGACGGCCGTATGCACCAGCAATACGCCCGCATCACCATGGACGCGCAGGGCAAGGTGGTCAAACTGGCCGTCAGCCGCTAAAACATAAACGTTATAATCAGCGTTACGGGGAAGAAATGCGAAGACCTTTCCGCTTCATGCTGCGCGCCACTCTTTTGCTCTGCGCCTTGCTTTTGGCTGCCACCGGCTGCAGTGTGCCGAGCCCAGAGCCGACCACCACGCCGGCTGCGACAGCCACCTCGCTGACCCCAACTCCCACTTCGGAGCCGGGCTTCGAGCGCTTCCAGGGTGAGGGCTTCGACATTCGCTTACCGGAAATCTTTGCAAGCGGGGCACCAGATTTCAATATCGAGCTCGACGTGGACAACTACATAGAATTGCCAGGCGGTATCCAGCCACTCAAATTTTCGATAGGCCGCACCCAGGAAGCGGGATTAGCAGACCTGACGCTCAACGATCTGGCTGTGGTTTTCATTGAAGCGCTGGGGCAAACCCCCGGATCAACTTTCATCGAGCGTCTCGACTTTGTGCCGCCAGATGCAGAGATGGTGCGTCTGGTCACTAGCCTAGATCCGTCCATGACTGGGTTGGATGAAAACGTGATGCTTGTTCAATACATCATCCTGGACGAAGACACGAGGTGGTTGATCACCTTCGGCACCGCGGAAAGTTCTCTTGAAAGTTGGCTGGAACTTTTCGACACCAGCGCACAAACCTTTCACATCACCGATGAAGCGGGAAGCGAAGAGGCCCCTACCCTCGATCCAGATGCGGATCGTGATTCCTGTTTGGATGGTAACTGGATCATGCCCACTGCTGACCTGAACCTGCTCGTGGCGTCCCTGGTACCTATTCCTAATATACGCGTCTTAGGCGGGAGTTTGTACATGTCCTTCGTCGACGGGGTCTATGACTATTCTGGCGAATTCACCCTACAAATTGACTTAGACGAAATATCTAAGGGTCAATACATGCAGGCAGATGCCATATTCCGCAGTGGCGGCCCATATACGACGGAACGCGTTTCCACCAGCCGCGAAACACAAAATTTCCTGGTGCTCGATCTCAGCGCGTCTGAAGCGCAAGTATTGGTATGGCGCGCCTACAAGAACGGAGAAACCATCACGATGCCTGGCACCGGGCCGAACTTCGTCATCCTCCCGCCTGGGAACGCACCCTACCGTTGCTCCGCGACCCTACTGGAGATTGACACACAGGGAGCCCTCGGCGCAGTCACTATGTATTTTCAGCTCTAAGGACAAGCTACCCGCCGAAACCATGGCCACCTTCAAGGCCGTGGTGAAGAGCTCCTGCCTGGCATGCAGAGCAGCCAAGCCACCTACAACCACGAACACACTAATTGCCGCAACCACAATTGCCCGTTGCCACATGCCAACGCCAAAGCCATCGGCCTGGCGCCGCAACGCAGCCTGGTGACCCTGAGCAAGAAAGTACCGGGTGACGGCCGTATGCACCAGCAATATGCCCGCATCACCATGGACGCGCAAGGCAAAGTTGTCAAGCTGGCGGTCTCGAGATAACCATTGCCGCTTGAGAAGTTGTTGTTGTTGTGACCAGGGGCGCCCGAAACAACAACTAACAAGAGATTTTTTCTCAAGCTTGACAAGGCCAGATGACCCAATCGAACTTTTGCGTTATGCAGTTTTTAAAGTTCTGGTTTGCCACACCATTAATGCATGAAAGAAGGACGTTTGGGGAAGATTAATGCACTCGTCAAGCAACCGATTACCCAATCTCCTTGATTGTATATGGGTGTGCAGGATGCTATAAAGCTGACCAAGCCAGGCTATTTTGCACGCCTACTAGCTGTATAGTCATTTATTGCCGGACTGCCGATTAGTTGCATAAGCTCTAAGATATCCAAAAAACCGAACCCTAGGCTTGTAAAACTATTTGGTGGGCTTTGCAATGGCCACCATCTCAAGCAGAACGTTAGGCTCGTCTCCAACAACCCAGGCATCGTGTCCCGGTTCGATAACCACAAAGTCGCCAGGGACCAGTTCCACTTCCGTGCCATCATCCATCACTACTTTTTGTCTTCCCGAGATAATGTACTTCAGATGACGTTTTGGCAGCTCTGGGTCTTGACGATAGGCTTTACGTGCTCTGACCATTTCCAACCAGGCTGAAGAGTTTCTCGTTGTAGAGTGATGCCAGCAACCGTCACAGTTTCAATTTTCCCTTTCTCAAACGGCGTTGTTGTTTGGTCCGGGGAATTTAAACTTTTTGTCTCTATGGATATCATATTTCACCTCTTTCAATTTAATTTCCGGTAACTGTATCACGCTTTCACGAACAATTTGAATGGCACGGACTAAGCCAGTTAAACTTTGAACGCAGCGCAATCCATAAATAAGTTATCGAGTCACCTTTCCTCAAAGTTGGTGCGGTTTTGGTGCAGATACTGTGGAAACAAATATACTCTCTGATCTTTTTTCCCCGATTCTTCCCGTCATTTGAGCCTAAGTGGACTAGTTTTTAGTCTATAGACGCTATTTACAGGTATCTTGCCAAACTTATAGTTTTAATGGCTTGCTATGTAAGGCGTCTATGGAGTGAAGCCCCATCCATACAAGCATAAATACTCAGAGAGAATAGGCAATAAGGGGTACTGAGTATTTTGTTTCTATGCTATTTGCACCAAAACTGCACCCCAGTTTTAGAGGAAAGGCGACTCGGTAGTAAAATCAACGAGATTGTGCAATTCAATTCGCATCGACGCCGAGGCTCGTGGGCATTGCGCTCCGTAATCCGGAGGATTTTGGAAAACTAGAAGCAATTGGAGAAAAAGCAATGGCTAATGATGAACAGACAATTAGAGATCTTCAGCAACGCTGGATGGAAGCTTGGCAGAAGAATGACCTTACCACATTGGAGATTATTTTGGCTCCCGAGTTCCTCCTGACCTTGTCGACCGATCCGACCAAGCCAATGAATCGGGCGGACTGGCTGCGGCTTGCCCTAAGCGATTACAGGTGTGAAGCATTTAACTATGAAAAGATTGCGGTCCGAATTTTCGATGGGTGGGCTTTGGTGGGTTCTCGCTATCGGCAAAAGGCTTCCGTGAAGGGAGTAGACAGAAGCGGCGAATTTTTCCTAACAGATGTATGGCGCCGTTCTGGAGACAACTGGCAGGTGATCGGTCGATATTCTTCATTTCCAGAACCTCTCAGCCAATCGACAGAGGCCCTCAAGTAGTTGCGCTCAGCAACCTGCATACCCGTATACAATCAAAGAGATTAAGTAAGAAGGCCCTATACCACCTGGGAGGCGCTGAGCCAGGTTTTACCTGGCGGTTCGAAATCTTTTGGTCAGCGGGGAGCAGGTAGGACTAAAACTTAGCAGGAAATGTTTAAAGTAGCAGTTCCATGCTACATTGGCGAGCGTACCGAGGCTAAGTGATAAGCTTGCTGCCTTAATGCGGACAGCCTAGTTGTTAAAGGGCGATGAGGGAACAGTCCCTTGACAATCACTCCAATCTTCTCCCAGTTTGCTAATTCTGTGCATTAATACTCCCAGCATTATTCCGAACCTTAAAAATATATATATGCAGCCCGCTGGCACCCTAGCTTCCGCCCAGCAACACTCCCCATTGGCTTGATGTTTTTTGCTGATTTCCCTATTTTCTTGGATTCCGTGCATTAATTACATTTTTTTTTGAGTTTTGCCTAGTCTTGCACTAGGCGCAGAAAGGGGGTGCCGCATGCTGCCAGCAGCTAGGACCTCGCGGAGATAGGTTACTCGGCGCAGCCGAGTAGTATTCTCCAACGCGTTGCGCAGCAACGCAAGCTGCCTGCTACTGTTGGCCTGCCTCAAGCCTCGCTGTCCCATGCCCTTCAAGTTGTAACAAGCCTGTGTCTCGTCATTACATTACAACTTTTCTTGCCGCAAGCTCCCCTCGCCCGCGGGCGGGCGAGGGGGTAGGGGGTGAGGGGATGCGAACGGAGGTAGGGGTGAGGGCCAAACCTTGACAACATGTAACATGTCTGTGTCGCGATGTTGCATGTTACATGTGCACCGCCTTTGCTCTGCCCCGTCAATGTGTATCGACCCAGTGTCGCGTCGATACACATTACACATCCACCTCACCCGGACGGAGTTGCGTCAGGCGGCGAAGCCGACTAGCACGCTCCACAAGCAGCGCCGTTTCTGCGCTGCGTACATGTCAAGTTGTACCGGCCCTGTGTGGCGTCGGTATATCCGGTACAACTTCTCTCAACTCAAGCTTTTAACGACCTCTGCGTCGCCAATTAAAACAATTAAAACTTTTGGTGCGAGGTGAGCCGAAGCCTCAGAGCCCGCCCGGAGCGAAGCCGAGGGGTGGCAATCCCGCCCGCTCCTACTGCGAAGCCGCTATGCTAGAATCGCGCTCCCATGGGCGAAAAAGTAGTCGCACGCAACCGCAAAGCCAGCCACGATTTCTTCTTGCAGGAGAAATACGAGGCCGGCCTCGTGCTGCAGGGCTCCGAGATCAAAGCCATCCGCGCCGGACAAATTAGCTTGAAGGAAGCTTACGTGCGCACCGACGGCCGCCAGGCCTGGCTGGTCGGCGCCCACATTGCGCCTTACGACCCGGCCAGCCGCAGCAACCACAACCCGATCCGCGAGCGCAAGCTATTGCTGCACAGTAAGGAAATTGCCGAGCTGCACGAGGAAGTGAAACGCAATGGCAGCACCATCGTGCCGCTGCAGGTCTATCTCAAAAAAGGGCGCGCCAAGCTGGAGATCGCCGTGGCCAAGGGCAAGAAAAGTTGGGACAAGCGCCAGGATATCGCCAAGAAAGACGCCGAGCGCGAAATGGCGCGGGCGCTCAAGCAGCGCGGCTAGCCTCGTATAATTCCCCAGTCCATGACTAAACAAAATATAAGCATTGACGGCGAGCACCTCTCGCTGGCCGATGTGGTGCGCGTCGCCCACGGCGAAGCTGATGTGCAGCTTGCCGCCGCGGCTCGCGCCAAGGTGGAGAAGTCGCATGCCTGGGTGGCGCAGATCGTAGCCAAAGGCAAGCCGGTCTATGGCATCAACACTGGCTTCGGCATCTTCGCCGATAAGCAAATTTCGCCCGCCAACGCGATCAAGCTGAACCGCAATCTCATCCTCAGCCATGCAGTAGGCACCGGCCCCGAATTACCGGATGAAGTGGTGCGCGCGGCCATGCTGATCCGCGCCAACACCCTAGCTGGCGGCTATTCCGGGGCGCGGCCTGACCTGGTG
>JBKJWG010000130.1:0-4535 GCA_046716985.1 Anaerolineales bacterium
CTATCAGCCAGCGGGATCATCGGAACATTTCTTGGGCCGCGCTCGCCGGGCAGCGCGTACGTGCTGCTGCATCATTACATGGGCGAGATCGACGGCGTGTTCCGGGCGTGGGGCTTTGCCAAAGGCGGAACGGGCGGGATCTCAGAAGCGATCGCTAGCTCGGCGCGCGAGTTGGGCGCGGAACTGCGCACCAATGCGCGCGTGGCGCACGTGCTGACCAGCAACGGGCGCGTGCGCGGGGTAGTGCTGGAGAACGGCGAAGAAATCCTGGCGGATCGAGTGGTCTCCAGCCTTGATCCCAAACTGACATTCCTCAAGATGCTCGACGCGCAAGAACTGCCTAATGATCTGGTTGACGCGGTGCGCAAGTTCGAGACGCAAGGCTCGTCCGGAAAGGTGAACCTAGCGCTGGATACAGCGCCGGACCTGGCTTGCCTGCCCGGCAACGGAGTGCACATGCGCGGGGCGATCTCGATCAGCCCCAGCGTAGCTTACATCGAGCGCGCCTACGACGATGCCAAATACGGGCGCTTCTCAAAGCATCCCTATGTCGACATCATCCTGCCGTCAATGATCGATCCGGGAATGGCGCCGCCGGGTAAGCATGTGATGTCGTGTTTCGTGCAATACGCGCCCTACAACCTGGCGGAGGGCGACTGGAACAGCCAGCGCGAGGCGTTTGGCGACACCGTGGTGAACACGTTGAGCGAATACATCCCCAATTTGAAGAAGATCATTCTGCACCGCCAGGTGCTTTCGCCGTGGGACATCGAGCAGACCATAGGGCTGAGCGGCGGAAACATCTTTCAGGGTGAGCTGAGCCTATCGCAATTATTCTTCCTGCGCCCGGCTGCTGGCTATGCGCAATACCGCACTCCAATCGATTGTTATTACCAATGCGGGTCCGGGACGCACCCGGGCGGCGGCATTACCGGTGCGCCGGGACGGCTGGCGGCGCTGGAAATTCTTAAGGACGCGCATAAGTGAGCGACTTCGACGCCATTGTCATCGGTGGCGGGCACAACGGGCTGACGGCGGCCGCCTGGCTGGCCAAGGCTGGGCGCAAGGTGCTGGTGCTAGAGCGACGCGCCACACTGGGCGGCGCGGCGGCGACCGAGGAATTATTCCCCGGCTTTCGCTTCAACACCGGGTCACCGGATGCGGGATTGCTATCCGCTCAAGTGATCGACGCGCTGGAATTGAATAAGCACGGACTCGAATTTGTCGAGAGTCCGGTGGCGGCGTTTGCGCCGCAAGCGGATGGGCGCGGCCTGACTTTGTGGCGCGATGCGGAACGCAGCGCGATGGAGATCGCGGCGTTCTCGGGGAAGGATGCGCGAGCATTCGAAGAGTACATGCGCCAGAGCAGCCGCTTCGCGAATGTGCTGGCGCAGATGGCGCGCTTGCAGCCCCCCACCCTCACGCGCAACTCGCTTGGACTGTTGGCGGCTTGGGCGCGGCTGGCGCTGAATGTGCGCGGGCTAGGCGGGCGAAGCATGATGGAATTTTTGCGCGTGCTGCCGATGAGCGCGACGCAGTATCTCAATGAGCATTTCGAGAGTGACGCCCTCAAGGGTTTGCTGGGCTCGTTCAGCGTGATTGGTTCGATGCAGGGGCCACGGGCGAGCGGCACAACGTTCATGCTGCTTTATCAGCTGATGGGCGCCGAAAACGGTTACCGAACGAGCCAGGTGGTCAAAGGTGGCGTGGGACGAGTGAGCGAAGTGCTGGCGCTGGCAGCGAAAGCGCATGGAGCAGAGGTGCGCACTGGCGCCGGGGTGAAGGAGATCGTTGCGGAAGGCGGGAAAGTTAAGGGAGTGAGATTGGAGAATGGAGAATTGGTTAGCGCGGGGCTGGTGCTTTCGAGCGCGGACCCGCGCACAACATTTCTCAGGTTGCTCGGCGCGGGACAATTAGAGCCGCGCATGATGCGGCGGCTGCGCAACGTCAAGCTGCGCGGCAGCACCGCCAGCGTGCACTTAGCGCTGAGCGGCGTGCCGGAATTCACGGCGGCAAGCGGCGACCCTCAGCGGTTGCAGGGCGACATTGTGATTTGCCCAAGCCTAGATTACGCCGAGCGCGCTTACGACGACGCCAAGCATGGGCGCATGTCGGCGCAGCCGATCTTGATCGCGCGCATACCCAGCCTGCTGGATGCGAGCCTGGCGCCCGCGGGCAAGCAGGCGATGTCGATCATTGTGCGCTACGCGCCGTACAAGCTTGCAGAAAGCGATTGGAATGCCGAACGCGAAAAACTTGGCAATCTTGCAGTAAAGACTCTTTCAGCTCACGCACCTAATCTCAAATCCCTAATCTCTAATCGCTCTGTCATCACGCCGCTTGATTACGAGCGCGATTACGGATTGAGCGAAGGCAGCGAGATGCAGGGCCAGATGGGACTCGATCAAATGCTGCTAATGCGCCCGGCACCTGGCTTCGTTGGCTATCGCAGCCCGATCGGTGGTCTGTATTTGTGCGGCGCAGGTGCGCACCCGGGCGGCGGGGTGACGGGGCTGCCCGGCATGAACGCGGCGAAGCAGGCAGAAAAAGAAAGACGATGACGCCAGAAATTAGGCTGCGCCCGTATGAGGAAAGCGATTACGAAGTGGTTAGGCGGGAAATGGGTGACCCTGAGATGACAAAATTTCTTTGGCTAGAGTCTCCTGAAAAGTTGAAAGCCCGCCATGAGAAATCTATGAACTTGCCGAAAAAAGGAAATGACCGAATGTACGTGATTGAAATCGGTCCGAATTGGTCACCGGCTGGCGGAGTTGGTTATTGGGAGACGGAGGTTGAAGGCGGGAAAGCCTGGGAAACGGGTTGGAGTGTTTTCCCTGAATTCCAAGGCCAGGGAATAGCAACCGAAGCCACGCGCGTTGCTTTGGATCTGGCGCGAGCTACAAAGCTGCATAGATATATGCATGCTTTTCCCCTCGTCGAAAATGGGTCGTCGAATGCGATCTGTAAAAAACTCGGCTTCACATTACTGGGGTCTCAGGAGATCGATTTTCCCGATGGAAGAAAAGCGATCGGGATTAATTGGCGATTAGACCTATTCGCGAATGAAGAACCAGAACACAGCTAAACACTCTTAACATGAAAGTAACGCACAACAAAAAACAGCCTGGGAAAACCCAGGCTGTTTTTTTTTATTCGAGTGGAGCGTTAGTCACCTAGCTTTGGTTTAGGATCGTTGCGGGTGTAATACATCATGCCCACAAACAAAAGTGCCATGGCAAGGTAGCCGACGACCGGTCCCCAGGCAGCGTTGAAGCCGGGATCGCTGAAGTTGAAAGGCGCGTTGGGCATGAAGCGCAACGCTGAGCTATGGATGAAGCCGACCCAGGCACAGGCGGCGCCGAAGAGCGAGTAACCGATGGCGCCCCTCCAGTTGCGATCGATCACGTAGGCGGCGATGGCGGCCAGGATCATGGCGACCAGGATGGCGCCAGCACCAAGAATGGCCATACCCGCATATGAAACGCCGGCGCCTGCCAGCGTGTCAGTACCCAGCGTGGCGGCATTTGTGCCGGCGGCATTCAAGGCGTTATCCACCTGAACCTTGACGAAGTCAGCGATCCAAGGGATCAAAGCGATCGCGACCGCGGGAGCATGACGCTTGGGGCTGGCGTTGAACGCCTGCGAAGTGATCAACATACCGATGTAGACGAGGATGGGCAGAATGGCGACGACCGGGATGATCGACGACAGGATGCCCAGCAGGCCAAGCACACCGAGCAGAAACATAGTGACACCGGTGAGCCAGGAGTAACCCACGCGCGAGCCGACCGATTTCCAACCGGGATGCCCGATGTAGATCAGTGTGGGGAACGGGCTTCCGAACAACGAAGCGACCAGCGTGCCACCAGCAGCGGCCAACATGGCTTCGCGGGTGTCGTATTTGTCGCCACCGGCCAGAGCCGATTCGACGTTGTTGAGAGACTCAAGGAACAAGTAGATAGCCAGCGGAATGGCGGTTACCAAGTAAGGAGCGATCTTTGGCAACCCATCCAAGAGGACTTGAATCTGAGGAACCGGAATTGCGATAGCAACATTTGCGATGGCGTTGGTCAAAGTGCCCATCTGCATGTAGCCTGAAGCCCAGCCAAAAACGATACCGATGATCACGGCGACCAATCCGGCCGGGACCTTCCCAGGAAATTGAACGTTTGCCAGCCAACCGACAAAGATGATGCCGAAGGACACCATGCTCAGCCAAGCCACGTTCCATGCACTAAAAGCTGCACCCATGGCGATGTAGGTGATGGCAACACCAGCCAGGGTACCGAGCATGGCGGCGCGGGGAGTGAGCTTTTGCATGGTGGGGCCGACGAAGGCGCCGATAACGGCAACGAGAGCGTGCACAAAGCACCACGCCACGCCAACGCTCCAAGCCAAGTTCAAATCGCCAGTGCTGAGTTTGATCGGCAACATGATGGCGAAAGTCACTAGGAAGTAGTGCGGGACCGAGATGCCATAGGGCACCGCAGTTACATCGTCACGGCCTTCCTTCTTCGCCAGCCTGTAGGCCATGT
>JBKJWG010000131.1:0-5558 GCA_046716985.1 Anaerolineales bacterium
CCGCCGTGGACCGCATGATCGAGCGCGGCCTGCCCGGCGTGGAATTCATCAGCGCCAACACCGATTACCAGGTGCTGCAAAAAAGCCTGGCGCCGGTGAAGGTGCAGCTCGGGCCTCAGCTCACGCGCGGTCTGGGCGCGGGTGGTGACCCTGAGATCGGCTTTCAAGCCGCTCAAGAAAGCCGCGCCGAACTGGAAGCCGCTTTGCAAGGCGCTGACATGGTTTTCCTGACGGCCGGTATGGGCGGTGGCACCGGAACAGGCTCCATCGCCGTAGCCGGTGAAGTAGCGCGCTCACTGGGCGCGGTCACGATCGCAGTGGTGACAATGCCATTCGGGTTTGAAATGGGCCGCCGCCAAAAGAACGCGCAAGAGGGTTTGGCGCGCTTGCAACCGAATACAGACACACTCATTGCAATCCCGAACGATCGCTTGCTCTTCGTCGCTCCGCAGAATCTTCCGCTGGATGTGGCCTTCCGCATGGCCGACGATGTGTTGCGCCAGGCGGTGCAGGGCATCGCCGAACTGGTCACGCAGCCGGGGCTGATCAATGTCGATTTTGCTCACGTGCGCAACATGATGCTCAAGGGTGGCGGCGCCTTCATGGCCATCGGCCATGGCAAGGGCGATGAGAAAGTCTTCCATGCTATTCAGCAGGCGCTCAATCATCCGCTGCTCGAGAGTGTTTCGCTCGAAGATGCTTCGGGTGTGATCGCAAACTTTAGCGGCGGCGATGACCTGAGCTTGTATGAAGTCGGCGAAGCCATCGGCCACATTCGCAGCCTGACCGGCGACAACATCGATGTGGTCATGGGCGTCTCCCACGATGAACGCATGCACGACCGCGCTCAGGTGATCTTGGTGGTCACCGGCCTAGGTGCAAAGACTTTGGCAGATGTGCTGCCCGGCGCGGAAAAAGTGAAGGCAGTGGCTGGCCAGGCGCCCAACGCGACGCAAGACGTGATCGACACGGAACCGGCCAGCATGCAGATCGCGGAAAGCGAACCGGCCATGCCGGTCGATATCCTCAACGATCTCGACGTACCCGCGTTCATGCGCAAGAAGGCGCGCTTCAACGCACGCGTGCCCGAGCGCAATTAATCGGAGGCTGTTATGAATGCTAGAACAGTTAGCTCAATCGCCCAAAAGATCGGTCACCAGTTCCCTGAGGTGTCCGGTGAAAAGCCCAGCGTACGCGCCCAAGCTGGCGCCAAGACGCCGGGCAATACACCAACTTACTTGCTCACCTTCAAAGGCCGCGGCCAGGCCCATAGCGGCCCGAGCTTCCCGCGCACAGTGCGCGTGGTAGCAGACGAAGAGGGTCACATCCTGAAAGTGACCACCTCGCGCTAAATGTTTGCCACTATCAGCAATTGGATCGAACTAAATTTCTGGCAGTTGGCGGTGCAAGCGTTAAGCAAAGCCCGCCCGCTGAGTTCGCGCGCCTTGCGCGCTGCCCATGGATTTGAGGTCCAGCGCTCGATTGAGGCGCAGCCATTGCTGCGCGCCCTCCGCAACCCGCGAGTCATTGCGTTGAGCGGATGGCTGCTGGGTTTGATCTTGGGGTTTCTCTTCGCTTTTCGGTAGAGTAGATGACTACGCTCGCCATCCCGCGCCGCTTGCTTTTCTTTGGCTTCCTGCTGTTGGGCGCGGCGAGCGGCTTTTTCTTAGGCAGCCTTAGCCACGCCTTGGCGGCGCCAAGCAGCAAAGGCGACCTGGCGCAGCACAATACGCTGATCGTACTGGTCGACAATTTGGAAGCCGAAAGCCCAAACCTTAATGGCATATGGTTGGCGGCGCGGGTGGCTGATGTTCCCCAAATTAACTGGATGCCGATCTACCCGCAACCATTTGATAACGGCAGCGTTTATTCGGTGCCGCATACAGCGTTGAGCGTTACAGTAAGCGGACTTGGCGACTTAGCCGTACTAACCCCTATTCGCGAGCAAGGCATTTGGTTCGATGAAGTCATTATTTTCGACGCGGCCGCCTTGAGCGCGATCAGCACCTTGGGCGGCGCGCCAATCAGCAACCTGGCGGACGCGTGGACGGAGCCGCAGGGTGCGCTGCAGCAGCAAGTGCAGCTCATTCAAAGCCTATGCGCGTTTCCGTGGTCCGGATCAAATGCATTGGACCCAATATTGACACTGATGCCCAATCATTTGCAGAGTTCGTTAAGTTCGTTTGATCTGATCGCTCGTTGGGACAGTTGGTCAATGTCTGGCTTCGGTCTAAGCTGCAGCCATCCTTGGGCGAACTAACCAAGAAAACGGCGCACTCTGAACGAACGGTAAATAGTTTTAGTTTCCTTCATTAATGACACAATGGAATCGGGCCTACGGTAAAATCACTCCCGATGATCACCCAGCCTGAGCCTTCAGCCCAATTCAAAACCGCAGCTCTTAAAGTCCTCGCCAAAGCAGCTATGGCCCTTGGCGCCGCTTTAGGCGCCAGCCTGCTGGTCGCCCTGCTGTTCTCCGTGGGCGTGAGCGCGGCCTATCTCGGCCGCGTGCTCCCCGGCGTCTCCGTTGGTGGCGTCGCTCTGGGCGGCGTGCGTCGCACCGAAGCCGTGACGCTGCTCCAGCAACAACTTAGCTTTCCAACAAGCGGGCAAGTAACGTTGGCCTATGGGGAGCGCAAATGGGTTTTCACGCCCGCCGAGCTTGGCATCAGCCTGGATGCTGAGGCAAGCGCCAAAGCCGCCTACGGCTTTGGGCGCAGCTGGCTGCTCTGGGAGGCGGTGGCCGAGAAAGTGCAGTCGCTGCGCGGCGGCGCCAGCCTGGCGCCGCGGCTGGTTTTCGATGGCCAGGTAGCGCAGCAAACCTTGCTGCGAGTGGCCGCCGAACTCAACCAGCCCACGGCCGAAGCTGAGCTGACCGTTGACGGGCTCAATGTGCAGGTCAAGCCTGGCCAAATCGGACTGACGCTCAATACAGAGCAAACCGCAGTTTTCCTGGCTTCGCAATTATTGAAAATGCAAGACGTGCAGGTGCCGCTGGCGGTGGTCGAGCAGCCGCCGCGCATTCTCGACGCCAGCGCGCAGGCTGCTATCGCGCAAGGCATTCTCAGCCAACCGCTCAGCATCGTGCCCGGCGGCAACTACGAAGACAATTCAGATCCGTGGGTGTTGCAGCCGGAGCAGCTAGCCAGCATGCTCACTATCGAACGCGTTGAATCTGATGCTGGTGCTTACTATCAAGTTGGTCTGGACGCGCAACAACTAAGCGCTTTTCTAGCTCCGTTGGCCCCGGCCGTGGCACATGGATCTGAAAACGCGCGCTTTATTTTCAACGATGAAACGCGCGAGTTGGAAGTTGTGAAGCCGGCCATCATTGGGCGCACGCTGCAGATCCAGGACAGTGTCGAAACAATAAACCAGCAGATCGCCAAAGGCGCCCACCAGGTTGAATTGCAATACGACTTCACAAACCCGAAAATTGTCGACAACGTCAAAGCGGCGGAACTGGGCATTACTGAATTGGTAATTGAGCAAACTACTTATTTTTATGGCTCCAGCGACGCTCGTATTCAAAACATCGAGACCGCGGCGGCCCGCTTCCATGGTCTGCTCGTAGCGCCGGGTGAAGTTTTTTCGATGGTGGATAACATCGGCGACATCAGCTTGGACTCAGGGTTTGCCGAAGCACTCATTATTTTCGGGGACCGCACGATCAAAGGCGTGGGCGGAGGCGTGTGCCAAGTGAGCACCACCCTTTTTCGCACAGTATTCTTCGGCGGCTTCCCGATCGTTGAGCGCTATCCGCATGCGTACCGCGTGAGCTATTACGAATATAATGCCGCCGCACAACGCGACCCGAATTTGGTCGGGCTGGACGCAACTGTGTATGCGCCGATCGTGGATTTCAAATTCCAGAATGACACACCTCATTGGCTCTTAATGGAAACTTACGTCAACGCAGCAGCGCGCACCATCACGTGGAAGTTTTATTCCACATCTGACGGCCGCACAGTGGAAATGGAGACTAGCGGCCCGCAGGATATTGTCGAGGCGCCAGACCCCGTATATGAAGAAAGCAACGAGTTGGCAAAAGGCCAAGTGAAACAAGTAGATTTTTCAGCTGAAGGCGCTACCGTGAGAATCACGCGTTGGGTGTACCGTGACGGCGTAGTGATCTATGAAGACCACATCAACACCAAATATCAGGCCTGGGCAGACGTTTACCAATATGGTAAAGGGACGCCGAATTACCCACCCAAGCAAGTCAACGGGCAGAACAACGACTAATGAGCACTTGGATCATCGAAGGCGGCGAGCCTCTGCGCGGTGAAATTTCCGTGAGCGGCGCCAAGAACTCGATCACGAAGTTATTGGTGGCGTCGCTGCTAAGCGAGCAGCCCAGCCACTTCAGCAACGTGCCAGATATCGGCGACCGCGACATTACTCAAGAAATGTGCGCGGCTGTAGGCGCGCAAGTAAAAGCAGAAAGCGCGCACCGCCTGGAAGTGCATACACCCACCATCACTAGCGACACAATTAGCCATGAGTTGGGCAATCGCAATCGTCTGGCGATCATGATGATGGGTCCGTTGTTGCACCGCCGCGGGCGGGCGCGCATTCCCGTGGCGGCCGGCGGCGACCAGATCGGCCCGCGCCCGGTCAATTTCCACTTGGAAGGCGTGCAGAAGATGGGCGCCCGCGTGCAGGTGCAAGAGGGGATGTATGTGATCGAGGCCGACAAGCTGCGTGGCGCGGAGATCGTGCTCGACTACCCGAGCGTGACCACTACCGAGAACTTATTGATGACCGCCACGTTAGCGCAAGGACGCACCACGATCCGCAACGCGGCCATCGAACCCGAAGTGATGGACCTGGTGATCTATTTGCAAAAGATGGGCGCCATTATTGATTACAAAGTGGACCGCACCTTTGTTGTTGAGGGCGTCAGCTCGCTTTCGGGCGCGACGCACCCGCTGCTGCCCGATCGCATCGTGGCCGCCTCGCTGGGCGCGGCGGCCGTGGCTACGCGTGGCGACCTATTCGTGCGCAACGCGCGCCAGCAAGACCTGCTCACGTTCCTCAACACGATGCGCCGTGTGGGCGGGCAATTCGAAGTGCAGGAAGATGGCATCCGCTTCTTCCACAATGGCAAGCTGCAGGCTATTCATTTGGAGACCAGCGTGCACCCGGGCTTTATGACTGACTGGCAATCCCCCTTCTTGCTGCTGCTCACCCAAGCCGAGGGCATGTCCGTGGTACACGAGACTGTTTTCGAGGACCGCTTCGGCTACGTGAAAGCATTGCAAGACATGGGCGCCGAGATCGCGCTTTACGACAGCTGCTTAGGCCACCGTTGCCGCTTTAGCGCCAGCAGCTACAAACACAGTGCGGTGATCAAAGGTCCCAGCAAGCTGAAAGCAGCCGAAGTCCATGTGCCTGACCTGCGCGCCGGCTTCACCTATTTGATCGCGGCCATCATGGCCCAAGGTCAATCGCGCGTGCATGGCATCGATCACATTACGCGCGGCTACGAAAACTTGGAGACCAGCCTGAAAAATCTGGGGGCGCGCATTCAGGCAGTACAATAAAGCAAGGAGAAA
>JBKJWG010000132.1:0-6400 GCA_046716985.1 Anaerolineales bacterium
GTACCAGCCGTTGGGTCACCACAGCCGGCGAATCCACCGCCGGCATCTTCGGCTTCGCTTCCGTGTTGCTGCGGCTCATCGAGCAAGAGCGCCCCGATTACATGGCGGTCGCCTTTGATCTGGGCCGCACCTTTCGCGATGATCTTTTCCCCGACTACAAAGGTACGCGCGAGAAAATGCCGGATGACCTGCGCACTCAGCTCAAGCGTATTCGCGAACTGGTGGATACGTTTAATATCCCGCGCCTGGAGCTTGAGGGCTACGAAGCCGACGATGTGCTCGGCTCGGTGGCCAAGAAAATGTCGGAAAGCGGAATGGGCGTCAAGATCATCACTGGCGACAGAGATCTTTTGCAACTAGTCAACAAGCGCATCCTGGTCAGCCTGCCTGGCAAACAATTGGCCGATTCAAAAGATTACGGCCCCAAAGATGTTCTCGATTTCCTCGGTGTGGAACCTGAGCAAGTGGTCGACTATAAGGCGCTCGTGGGCGACAAATCCGACAACATCCCCGGCGTGCCCGGTATTGGCGAGAAGACTGCCGCCAGCTTGCTGGCTAAATACAAAACCCTCGAAGGCATTTATGAACATTTAGACGAACTTAAGCCAGCCCAGAAACAGAAATTTATTGATGGGCGAGAGAAAGCGTTGTTGAGCCAAAAGCTCTCGCGCATCGTCACTGATCTGGATATCGAGCTGGATCTAGACAAAGCGGCTATGAACCAGTTTAAGCCAGAGGATGTGCAGGAGCTTTTCCGTCAGTTGGAATTTCGCTCGCTGATGAAACGCCTCAACAACGTGATGGAAATTCTAGGCGTGGCCGCGCCTACCCCCGAGCCGGATACCCGCGGCGAGCAACTCAGCCTTTTCGACGATCAGCCCGCCGGGCCGCCCAAGATCGGCTTCGACACGAATGCCACCATTGTCGACACGCCCAAAGCTCTGGCTGATCTCGCCAAGGTGCTCACCGCGGCCAAGGTGATCGCCTTCGATACCGAGACTACCAGCACCAACCACATGGGCGCCGATCTGGTCGGCATTTCGCTGGCTGTCGAACCTGACAAGGGCTACTACATACCGGTCGGCCACGACCCCAAGCTAGGCGAGCAGCTGCCAGTAGCCGACGTGATCGCCGCGCTACGCGGCCCGCTCACCGACCCGAACATTCCCAAGCTGGGCCACAACTTGAGCTTCGATTATGTGATCCTGGCGCGCCAGGGTCTCGAAGTGACTCCGCTGTCCTTCGACAGCATGATCGCGGAATGGGTCGGCGATTCATCCTCGCGCAACCTGGGCCTCAAGAACCTCGCTTGGGTGCGCCTCAACGTCGAGATGACCGAGATCGAAGAATTGCTCGGCACCGGGCGCAAGCAGATCAGCATGGCCCAAGTGCCGATCGCCAAAGCCGGCGCCTATTCAGCCGGGGACTCTGAAGTCGTGCTGCGCCTCAAACCTATCCTCGAAAAACGCATCAGCGAAGTGAAAGCAGACAAGTTGTTCGCTGAAATGGAAATGCCGCTGGTACGCGTGCTATCCCAAATGGAAATGACCGGCATTCCGCTGGATATCGAGTTCCTGCATAAGATGTCCTCGGAATTGGATAAAGATCTCTCCGAAATTGCGCAGAAGGTTTATCAGCAGGTGGGTGAGGAGTTCAACCTCAATTCGCCCGCGCAGATCGCGCACGCGCTGTTCGATCGCCTCAAGCTGGCGCGCCCGGACGGCGTGCGCAAGACCGCCGGCGGCTCTTACTCCACCGCCGCCGACGTGCTTGACTCGATGCGCGATGCGCATCCGATGGTGGCTTGGATCTTGGATTACCGCGAACTGTCCAAATTGAAATCAACTTACCTGGACGCACTGCCACTTGAGGTCAACCCGCGCACAAACCGCGTGCACACCTCGTATAACCAGGCCGGCACCGTCACCGGGCGCATTGCTTCCAGTGAACCCAATCTGCAAAACATCCCCATCCGCACGGAACTCGGCCGCAAAGTGCGCCAGGCTTTCATCGCCGCGCCCGGCCACGTGCTGCTTTGCGTAGATTATTCGCAAGTCGAATTGCGCATCGTCGCCCACATGGCCAACGATGAAGCCATGCTGGCCGCCTTCCGCGATGGCCAGGATATCCACGCCACCACGTCCGCCGCTATCCTGGGCATCCCTCTAGACAGTGTGACGGACGACCAGCGCCGCAACGCCAAGGCGGTTAACTTCGGTCTGATCTACGGCATGAGCGCCTTCGGGCTCACCCGCAGCAGCGACCTCACGCTGGCTGAATCCGAAGACTTCGTCAAATCTTATTTCGAACGTTTTCCTGGCGTGCGCGCTTACATCGACAACACCAAAAAGCAGGCCACCAAGCTTGGCTACATCGAGACTTTGCTTGGCCGCCGCCGCTATTTCCCTGGGCTCAAGGATGGCACCAACTACATCCTGCGCAGCCGCCTCGAGCGCGAAGCCATCAACAGTCCGATCCAGGGCTCCGCTGCGGATATTATGAAGCTGGCTATGCTGCGCGTGGCCGCCGCGCTGCCCAAAGCTAAGCTCAAGGGCCGCATGCTGATGCAGGTGCACGACGAGCTGGTCATCGAAGTGCCCGAGGATGAGTTGCAAAAAACTGGCAAGATCGTCAGCGAAGAAATGTCCTCTGCCTATGAATTGAAAGTCCCGCTGCAGACTGAAGTGAAATGGGGCAAGAACTGGGGCCAGATGAAACCATTGGAGATCTAGACGATGTCTTATCAATTCGCAAATGTTAATGGCGTCAAAATGCATTACGACGTGCAGGGCACGGGTCCAGCCCTGTTGCTGATCCATGCCGGCATCGCCAACCTGAGTATGTGGGATGAGCAAATGCCGGCATTCACCAAACATTTCCGCGTCATCCGCCACGATGTGCGCGGCTTCGGCGAAACGCCAGACCCGGCCGGTAACTACACGGATCACGACGATATCCATGCCTTGCTGCAACACCTGGGCGTGCAGCAAGTCGCCGTGCTGGGCTGCTCCAATGGCGGCCGCATCGCCATTGACTTCACGCTGGCTTATCCCGCCCAGGTTACCGCGCTGGTTGTGATTGCTCCCGGTCTCGGAGGCTTTTCTGGAACGCCGATTGATCCGGAAATCGAAAAACTTGGCGACCAAAGCGACCAGGCCAAAAAGAATGGCGACTTCGATCTGGCCGCCGAAATCGAAACTCAGATCTGGGTCGATGGGTATAAGCGCAAGCCGGAGCAGGTCGATCCCGTGTATCGGGGGCGCGCCAAGAAGCTGGTTCGCGAAACCGTCGCAATCCCGATTGGCGAGGGCGTCGGCGACATCGTACGGCCGCCTGCTGCTGGCCGCTTGGGCGAGATAAAAGTGCCCACTCTGTACATCATCGGCGAACATGATATGCCTTTTATGTTTCCGATTGCCGACGCCATCGAAAAAGGCATCCCCGATCTTACGCGGGTAGATATGAAAGGAACGGCTCATGTTCCCAACCTGGAAAAGCCGAATGAGTTCAATGGGATTGTGCTAGACTTTCTTCGAAAGCATTAGCCTGTGGTCACCCTGCGCGGCAACGAAGATCTTTTTCGCCGCTCCATGAATCAAGGCCATTCGGCCGCCTGGGAGGGCAGGTGGCAGGAGGCTGTGGAGCACTATAGCCGCGCCTTGCAGGAATTTCCCGACAATCCCCCAACGCTGAATAGCCTGGCCCTTGCTCACCTCGAGCTGGGCAATCTCGAGCAGGCGCTGGAGCTTTATCGCCGCGCCGCACGCCTGTCCCCCGAAGATCCACTGCCCGCGGAGAAGACCGCCGAGATCTACAAGCAGACGGGCCAAAAAGATGAGGCCATCGAGTATTCCAACCGCGCCGCCGAGTTGTATCTCAACCAGCGCGACGCCGACAAAGCCATCAACAACTGGACGCGCGTCGTGCGGCTGGACCCCGAGAACATCGAAGCACACAAACGTCTCGCCCAGGTCTACGAGCGCCTTGGTCGCACGCCGCAGGCCATCACTGAGTACATTGCCATGGCCGCCTTGCAGCAGCATGCCGGCCAGATCGAAGAAGCGCGTGCCACCGGCGAACATGCGCTCCAATTGAATCCTAAGAACAAAGAAGCACAGCAAGCCGTGGCTATGCTGCAAGCTTTCAAGACCTTGCCGAAACCTTTGCGCATGAGCGCACCCACTGGTCCGTTGCGCTTGCCGCCCGGCTCGGTGAAACCGCCGCCTAAGTCGACGCTACCCGCCTTCGATGAGGGGCCTGACCCGGTCGAAGAAGCTACGCAGAAATCGCTGCAGGCGCTGGCCGCTATGCTCTTCGACCTGACCCCCGAGGAAAAAGACAGCAAGAAGACCGGCAGCCTGCGTTCGATTGCCCGCGTGGTTGCGGATGGCATCCTGTCGCGCGGCTTCGACGAGAAGGCCATCGTGCGCCATCTTAGCAAAGCCATCAGTCTCGAGACCAGCAAGCGTCCACGCGAAGCCGCCGAAGAATTGAAGGCAGCCATCGAAGCCGGCCTCGATCATCCTGCCGCGCATTTCAACCTGGGTGCGCTGTTGGCCCAGGAAGGCCGCGCCGAGAGTGCCCAGCGCAGCTTCCAGCGCGCCGTCAAACACAACGATTTCGCCCTCGCGGCCCGCTTACTCCTCGGCGATTATTTGCGTGAGCAGGGCCGCCCCCAAGAAGCTGTTGTGGAGTATTTGCAGGCTCTGAAGATCGCCGACTCGGCTGTGCTGCCGGAAGATAAATCGCAGGCCCTGCGCCAGCAATATGAGCCGCTTATCGCTGCGGCAGGGCAAAGCGACAATGAAAACGAAACCAAACTGCTCTGCGAAAATATTCGCTATTTGCTTATGCGTCCCAATTGGCGCATTGGCGTCAATGAAGCCCGCGGGCAGCTGCCCGGCAGCCCTAACGGCGCGGCGCCCATCCCGGTGGCCGAGATCCTCACCCACGCCAACAGTGCGCGCCTGGTGGATGCGCTGGCGCGCATAACCCAGATCTCGCGCGATGGTTATCTGCGCGCCGCCATGGAAGAAGCGTACGGCGCGCTGGAGTTCTCACCCAGCTACTTGCCCCTGCATATCCACATGGCGGAGCTGCTCTTGATGAACGATCACTCGCAGCAAGCCATTGAAAAGCTCGCCACTGTCGCACGCGTATACAGCGCCCGCGGTGAGGGCGACCGCGCCACGCAGATGTATCAGCGCATCGTCGCGGTCTCGCCGCTGGATGTCGATTCGCGCGAACATTTAATTTCTCAGCTCACTGCCCAGGGGCAGATCGAAGAAGCCGCCAGCCAAAACTTGGAACTGGCCGATGTGTATTATCGCCAGGCGCAACTGGATAAAGCCCGCGACACCTACGAAAAAGCCATGCGCCTGGCGCAAGGCGCCGAGGTTGACGCGGCCTGGAACGCGCAGATCTTGCATCAAATGGCTGATATAGATATGCAGCGCCTCGATTGGCGCAAAGCCCTGCGCGTCTACGAGCAATTGCGCACGGTTGCAGCGGACGACGAGACGGCTCGTCTCAATTTAGTGCAACTCAACCTGCGCCTGGGCCAGGAAGCCAAGGCCAGCGCCGAACTGGATAACTATCTTTCGTATCTCAACAGCCGCTCACGCGACGAAGATGCCACCACCTTCCTTACTTCGCTTGTTGATGAGAGCCCGCGCTTCGCGCTGGGCCATCGCCGCCTCGCCGAGTATTACCAGCAAGCCGGTCAACGCGAAAAAGCTATTCACGCCTGGAACAAAGTGGGCGAGCTGCTCGTCGAGGCCGGCGACCGCGAGGGTGCCAAGCTGGCGGTGCGCGCCATCCTGGCGCTCAACCCGCCCAACCCCGAGCGTTATCAACAATTCCTGCAGCGATTAAGTAAATAAGAATTCAGCTTACCTTCGCACCTGGCGTCGCTCTTTGTGGTAAAACCGCGCCAATGAAATCCGCTCAGAATTTCTCACCAATATTAATCCTCGGCGATTCGTTCGCTGTTCTGCTAGTTATTCTCCTGGGCTTCGCCTTCCACCAAACCTACGCAGTCGAACGCATTCAATTCACCCTTTTCCCGTTTCTCGTCTCCTGGCTCGTGGTTGCTGCGGCCTTCCGTCTCTTTGCGGCCCAGACCATTCAGTGGAACCAGCTTTGGCGCGTGCCACTCGCCATGCTGGTGGCCGCGCCGCTGGGCGGCTGGCTGCGCTCGGCCTGGCTAGGCACTCCACTTGTGCCCATCTTTGTTCTCGTGCTCGGCCTCACACTCGCGCTTGGGTTGCTGGCATGGCGCGCTCTTTACATAATTTTCACGCTCCGGCCGACGAAGGCATGAACGAAGAGCAACTCATCCAGGCCGCCCAGCAGGGTGATCTGGATGCCTTCAATCGGCTGGTCGTTAGCTATCAGGGCC
>JBKJWG010000133.1:0-2583 GCA_046716985.1 Anaerolineales bacterium
TACCAATGGCTACCTCCCAGAAATATGTCGTTCCTTTGCTTTTCTGTCCTTGAAATGCTCAGGCCGTCATTGAAATATTCAATCGAGGTTATTTTAGAAAGGTTTTGGTCGATATTTTTCCCTTTTCCGATGAACAAATATCTCTTAGACGTGATGTACAAATCTCCCTTGTCCAGAACTGTTAAGGTGTCAGAATACTCCGATTCATGAACACTGCCTAAACGATATGAAACCCCCTTGGCGATCCTGAGGGTAACGCCAGAATAAGGTGTTTCTATTCTTGTCCGGCGCATTTCCGCGTAACTCGTCGCTTTAATAATCAAGGCAAGTTTTTCGCTCGCTTTTAGTATTACGGGTAAATCATCTTTTATTTTTTCGCCAGCCTTAAAATACTTGTTTAATGCTGCTTTGTTCCCGCTTTCAAGCTTATCTAACCACTGGTCTTCAACAAAGGTTAAGGGGGACAAATCAGCGATTTCACCCTCACTGCCCAAGTGTATCGAACTTGCTATTTCGTAACCTTTTCCGAATTTAGTTATTTTGCCTTTCTCTCCCTTTATCTCAATCTCCGCCCCACAAGCATTACAAACAAACTTATTTGTCTTAAATAACTTCCCTTCTTTGACTATCTTGAACTTCTTCTCCTGACAGATTAGACACTTATCTATTTCCATTTTGGTCTTCCCTCCCTGGCTATTATAAAGCTCTACTTTTTACTAATTGGCAGTCCACAGGTACACAAGCTTCTTGATGCCACCCCTTACTTGACCGCCTTACCTATCTAACGTTTTTTGGTTGCAACCTGGTGCAACCGCGATAGAGATTGTAGATTTTTTAGACTTATTAGACGGTTTTGCCCCAGTATATGGATGTGTGCTTTCATTGCAGACACCATATACATGGTGGACGCTTACCCAGTCCAGTTCGAATCCAGAATCTCAATTCCAAAACCAGCTCAAATCACCTTGACACCGCCCCCTCTTTCCCCCTAAATCCCCACTTTCCTGCTACTTTCTGCATTCAGCAATCCATCTCAGCCTCACCTATTCCTTTGGGGGTTCCATGTCCATCGCCACGATCCGCCATCCCGCCCGCAGCAGCCTGGCCGCGGGTAAGAGGCTGTCAAGTTGTATCGACCCCACCCCCAGCTCCGCGCAACTACAACTTTGTTACTTGTACTTTTTCTTCCACTCCCATAGCTTGTTCAACGCCTCGATCGGCGATAATCCTTCCACATCCAGTTGCTTGAGTTCCTCGAGCAGCGGGTTGCCCTCTGGTAACAGCTGCGGCGCGCTGTTTCCGCTAGGCGCGGCGTTGCCCGAGCTGGCTTCCAGCTCGGCCAGGATATCCTGCGCCCGCTCCAGCACCGGGCGCGGCAGCCCGGCCAGCTGGCCCACGTGGATGCCGTACGAGCGGTCCGCCCCGCCCGGGATGATCTTGTGCAAAAAGACCACTGTGCCGTCCGCTTCGCTTACTGCCACATTGTAGTTGCGCACACCGGGCAAGTGCGTGGCCAGCTGCACCAGCTCGTGATAATGCGTGGCGAACAGCGTGCGGGCGCGCAGCTTGGGATGATTGTGAATGTATTCGATCACCGCCCAGGCGATCGATAGGCCATCGTAAGTGCTCGTGCCGCGCCCGATCTCGTCCAAAATCAACAGGCTTCTTGAAGTGGCGTGATGCAAAATGTTGGCGGTTTCGACCATCTCAACCATAAAGGTGCTCTGCCCAGCATGGATCTCGTCTTGGGCGCCAATGCGCGTGAAGATCCGATCCACCAGCCCAATGCGCGCGCCCTTGGCTGGCACGTAGCTCCCCATTTGCGCCATCAGCACGATCAGCGCCACCTGGCGCAGATAGGTGGACTTGCCCGCCATGTTCGGGCCCGTGAGCAGCGTCACCTGCGCCTCACTGCTGATCGTGCAGTCATTCGGCACGAAGCTGCCCGGCGGCAGCATCTGTTCCACGACCGGATGGCGACCGTCGGTTATGTCAATTAGATCGCCGTGATCGACAGCCGGGCGATGATAGTCGCTCAACGCGGCGGCCTCCGCATGACCGGCAGCGAGGTCGATCGCGGCGAGCGCCGCGGCGAGCGCGCGGATGCGTGGGCCATGCGCCGTCACCTGCGCGCAGACATCGCGGAACAGCCCCGCCTCCAACGCCGCGATCCGCTCCTGCGCGCCGACCACGCGGCTCTCGTACTCCTTCAGTTCCGGTGTGATGAACCGCTCGCCGCCGCTGAGCGATTGGCGGCGCTGGTAATCATCCGGCACGAGATGGAGGTTGGCGCTCGTGATCTCGATGTAATAGCCAAAGATGCGATTGTGCGCAATCCGCAGCGACTTGATACCGGTGCGCTCGCGCTCCCGGCGTTCCAGCGCGGCCAGCACCTGGCGGGCATCGCGGGCGATACCGCGCTCCTCGTCCAGCTCCTGGTGATAGCCATCGCGGATCACGCCGCCCGTGTCAAGCGCGGCGGGCGGGTCATCGACAATCGCGGCCTCGATCAACGCCGCCGCGTCGCCGCAATCGGGCAGGCCGGGCAGCGGGCCCGGGTTGCCGGCGAGACGCAGGCGCACG
>JBKJWG010000134.1:0-4165 GCA_046716985.1 Anaerolineales bacterium
GATCCAGACGCTGATCGAGACGCCGGATCTGGACCCAGTCACCTATTTAGATTTCGAGCGCCACGCGCCCTACAGCGACGCGATGAGCGCGCCCTATCGACTCGATTGCGCAATCACCTACAGGCTAGCCAAGGGCGCGCCGAAAGCGGCCGCGCCAACCAAACGCGTGACGAAAGAACTGACTACCGCCGAGTGGAAGCAAGTGATCGACAAGGCATACGAGGTCGGCATCCCGCATGTGGTCTTTACAGGCGGCGAGCCGACCTTGCGCGAGGACCTGGCGGTCCTACTGCAGCACGCCGAGGATCGCGGCATGGTTACCGGCCTGATGACCGACGGGTTCAAGCTGGCGGACACGCGCTATTTGAAAACATTGCTGGACGCTGGGCTCGACCATGCCATGATCGTGCTGCAGCCCAGCAAAGAGCAAACCTGGGATTCGCTGGCCAGCTTCGCCTATTGGCGCGGCGTGCTCAACGACGACATCTTCATCGCTGCGCACCTCACGGTGACCAGGCAGAACGCCAAACAGATCGATGCGCTGATCGACCGCCTGGCCGAGAGCGGCATCCGTGCCATTTCGCTGACCGCTAGCGAGCTGGCACTCAACAACCGGCTGCAGGCCGCCCGCGACCGTGCGGCGGCCAAGGGGCTGCCGCTGGTGTGGGACATGCCGGTGCCGTACACAGCGCTGAACCCGGTGAACCTGGAGCTCGAAGAGGGCAAGGGCAGTCATCCAGTGGGCGCTGGCCACGCCTGGCTCTACGTGGAGCCGGACGGCGACGTGCTGCCGGGGCAAGGCATCAACAAAAAGCTAGGCAATATGCTGAAAGATGATTGGAGCAAGATTTGGGGAAAGGCGAAGAAAAGCAAGTTATAGTCAAGTTTGAAAAAGAACGCGGTGAAAAACATGGCTAGTCCAATTAAGAGGGACTAAGTGATGCAAAGGAGATCAAGGTATGGAGTCTTGGAAGAAAAATATAGAAGATCATTACGAAAAACTTGAAAACGAAGAAACAATCTCTAAAAAAAACGAGGAGGAAAAAACTAGAGAGTGACTGCGTATAGAGTACGAAAAAAATATTCGAAACTTGGGGAAACAATTCAAATGCAATGTCTGCAATATCCAAGCCAAAAAACCCTATTTTCGATTGGAATACTACGATAACGGGTCTTGGGGCGGCTCAGGCACTTACCAATCATCAATCCCAGATTGGACCAAGCCGGGAGATCTGAGTCTTTGTAATGTTTGCAACCAATGGGCCTGTGAGCAAGATTTGTATAAAGGCGTGTGTAGAAAGTGTGCTGATAAGTTCCCTAGATCTTGACTAATTTTCGGACTCTAACTTAAATCTTTTCGGCGCGTTCCGTTCTAAATAGTTAAGACGCAACCTGTTCCGATGAGACACTTATCAATTTGTCGCTCAATATCGCTGATTAATACCACCCTGCCGCTTAGAATCGCCCATTAGCAAGCTAAACGCAGCTGCAAGATCGCAAACCCTCCGAAACCGAAGAAATACCAGGGTCAGGGCGAAGACGTTGGCGATTTTGGCGTGTTCTACAGAGCGGATTCTTGGCTACTCATAGTGACAGAAAAGATCATCCATAAAACGTTGCGCGGCAATATCATTCAGCAATGTTGCTGTAACTGCGTCGCTCTCCTGCCCCAGGTTGATCTTCACGTCTTTTTCGTCCACCAAGTTTTCCATCGCCTTGAAGACGTCTTGCGCCCAGGCGTCCAAGCTGCTGATAGTTTAGAAACGCCCTCGAACCAAGCTAAACGCAGCCAAAAAGATCGCAAATGCGCCAAAACCGAAGAAGCACCAAGCAGTTAGAGTGAAGACGGTGGCGCCTTTGGCCAGTTCGGCTGCCAGCTGATCGGGGCTGCCGGCAAATAACTCTCTGGGTGCGATGGAGTCGTCGCTGGTTTTCTCCCCGAGAACAGTGACCTGGTCGCCGTTCAGCAGGGTGAACACGCGCACCGAGCCGGCGGCGATGCGCTGGCCTTGATAGGGGAAGGTGTCGGTGAGGCCGGCGCCCGCGACCGCGATCAGCTGTTCGCGAACCGCGCCGCGCAAGTTGACGGGTCCGCTGGTGGCTGTCGTTTGCACAACGCCGCCATCGATGGAAACATTGAGGGCTGGGATATTGCGTTCGAGGATAACCCAGTCCCAATCGCTGTCGCCGCTGCTAGAGGTGTGGCGCAGCTCCTCGCGGACCAGCAGGACCGCGTCGCCTTCTATGGTGGGATTATCCGCAAGCGTGCCGCTGACCACGACATCTTCGCCGACCGCGCCGGCGCGGAAGGCGGCCATATCGGCTGCGCGGGCGGAGCGAGCTAGGCTGGCGTCTTTAGCAACTTGGGGCAACACGATAAAGAAGAACAGCATGCCGACGAGAATAAAAACTAGGCCCACGATCAAAGCATCACGGCCGCGCGCTTTGCGTTTAGTTGAGACTAGGGGCCCTTTTTTAGCAGCTTTCACGTTCACTCCATAAGATAGATTTCCTTGCAATGTTAAACGGAATTACCCATAAAACGTCGCGCTCGAAATAATCGTTCGGCGGGTCGCGGTAACTGTATCATTATCCTGCACCGGTTGATTTTTACAACTTTTTCGTCCACGAGGCGGGGAAGCTGCGGCCCTAGCTAAACCATTTTCACTTCTTCAGGCGTTACCTGATCGACTCCGTTGGCACCAGCTTGCATGCTAAAGGCATAGGCTTCTTTTAGATCAGCCTGTCCACTATTGGTAAAAACCAGCAGCCTCTGGCCGTCAGTACGCACGCGCACGATGCCGTAGGCGGTGCGGCTGAAGGCAAAGAAACGGTTGAGCGTGCGTATCTTTTCTTCGATCTGGGCCTTGCCACTTTTCAGAACCAAGTCACCCTTGTCATCCACTTTGTGAAATTCGCGTTTGACCCAATCTTCTTTCTTGAAGAACGCAACGAGCTCGGTGACGAAGATCAAGGGCTCATCCACCCGCGAATAGCGCCCCAGGCTGCCCACCAGAGTGGCGCGCGGATGTATATATTCTTTGCGTTCATTTTCATCCCCAGATGAAATGACCGACACCACTGGTGCCACGGCGCGGATGAACTCGGACAAGAAATCGGCGGAGCCGTGGTGAGGCACTTTGAAAACTTCCGAAGCCAAATTGATGTTGCCGGCCAGGTGCTCGGCCGACAGCTCGAATTCTGCTTCCTCATTCAGGTCGCCGGCAAAGAGGAAGTGAAATTTTCCATATGCCAGGCGGAAAAGAATCGAATGACCGTTTATGGTGTGCGATGCAGAAGAGCCGCTGAACTTGCGCCGTTCGCCCGGCTTGATGCCGACGCGCGGGCCTTTAGGCGGAGTGCCTAAAAACCGCAATCCTTTTACCCCACCCTTATTCGTGAGCAAAGGCCCCAACACTTCAACTTTGATCTTTTCATTCTTGAGGAAATCAAAAGCCTGGTCGTCGCCCTTGGAAAGGCGTTTAAACGTGAGCGGGTTGCGCTGGTTGTAGGTTTTAAGGGTCTGCTTCCATTTGCGAAACTCTTTGTTCATTTCGGAATCCGGTACCTGAAGCAAATCCTCTTCCAGCCCGGTAACGACGGTCATGCCATCTATTTCTTTGGTGGCACCGAAGGCGGCTTTTTCTTTGACGGAATCGGGACGCTTGACCAGGCCATTGTGATATACGCGTTTAGGCTGCATGAAAAATCGTTTGCGTGGTTCTGCATTCGACTCTGATTCCAGGATCTGAGGCAGCCCGGCAAAATGGTCGGCGTCGCCATGGGAGATCAGAATGCAATCGACTGGCTGAGGTTTGTTCAGCGAAGTGAATGGATAGCGCCCTGCCAAATAGCGCGCAAAGAGCTGGACGTCACCACCGTCTACCAGGATGACTTTGCCTTTGGGAGTTTCGATCACGGATGCATCCCCCTGTTGGACATCGACGAAATCGACTTTCAGCACCTTGTTGTCTGTCAACGGGCTAATCAGATCTACTGGCTTGCGTTTGCTTGATTTGGAAGGCTTGATGAACCCAGACGATAACTGCGGCACGATACTGCCATCGCTCTTGGTGAGAAATTTGGTCAGCTTGATTTCGAGATAATCATCTGTCGCTTTGACGAATTCAACTGGATCGCCCCAGGCCAGAGTCGTGACAAATTT
>JBKJWG010000135.1:0-6610 GCA_046716985.1 Anaerolineales bacterium
CTGTTTGCCTTAGGTCCCGATGGCAAAGTGCACTACGACTGGGACGGCAAATCGGGCACAGGCGGCTGGGAGCTGCTTGAGTTTACAGATGAGGACATTCACAATCTGTTGAAAAATACCCTTTCGCTTCTCAACGCTCAACGCATTGAATCCGGTGAATATCAAGTGATCACAGCTCCTGGCGTAAGCGGCACGATCTGCCATGAATCGTTCGGGCACGGCGTGGAAACGGATATGTTCCTGAAGGAACGAGCAAAGGCCGCACATTTCATAGATCAACCAGTCGGATCGAATCTGGTTAACATCCAGGACGACCCGAGTCTGCCGGGCGGTTATGGATCTTACTTTTTCGATGACGAAGGACAAACCGCCACTCCCACATACGTTGTGGAAAACGGTATTTTTCGTCGCGGCATCACTGACCTTTACTCGGCCTATGCACTAGGCATTCAAAGATCTGCTAATGGTCGTCGCCAGGATTACACCCGCAAAGCTTATGCACGCATGAGCAACACGTTTTTTGGCGGTGGAAATTCCACTCTGGAAGATATGTTGGGGCAAGTGGATCACGGCATCTATCTTGACCAATGGTCCTCTGGCATGGAGGATCCACAGGGATGGGGCATCCAGGTGACCTGTCACTATGGTCACGAAATCAAGAGCGGGAAGATCACAAACCGCGTCTTTGCTCCAGTAGGAATTTCGGGTTATGTGCCACATGTATTAGGCAGCATTTCCGCAGTTGGAAAAGCGGTGAGTATGGGCGCGGGCACCTGCGGCAAAGGTTATAAGGAACAGCTGCCAGTCGCGTCTGGCGGACCCTATTTATTGATGAAGGCCTTCCTCGGCTAATGCTGGAAAAACTAATTGATGCCCTTCGGGCTCGGCACGACCTGGCCGCTTGGACTGTCCGATATGTGAGCAGACGCGACGCGCAAGCGTATGCTTTGCCGCACGAGATGGAAGCCGCGCGTACCACGGCAGAAGAAGAATATAAAATCGAAGTATTGCGCCACACGAAAGCGGCTGATGGTACGAGCGCAGTCGGCAATGGCCATGCCACCCTGCTACCCGGTGGCGACATTGGGGCATCCGTTGATCAGGCCGCCCTGGTGGCAAGCTTGGTTTCCAATCCCGTTTACACTTTTCCTGGTCCCACGCCGCTGCCCGACGTTGAATTAGTAGACCCAAAATTAGCGAATCACCCT
This sequence comes from Anaerolineales bacterium, assembly GCA_046716985.1. Taxonomy (GTDB): domain Bacteria; phylum Chloroflexota; class Anaerolineae; order Anaerolineales; family UBA11579; genus JAMCZK01. Next base: position 1,209 of record JBKJWG010000135.1, read on the forward strand.
CAAGTCAGCGTCGATGCTCTGATAGCTGACCTGCGCAAGGCTGTCTCCAAAAACAAAGGAGTGCACCTCACTTCTGCCGAATGCTTTGGCGAAATCGAGACTAACCATTTAATAAACAGCCGAGGAATTGACGCGCAGCAGGAAGCGACACGAATTGAGATCGAGTTCGTGCTCCAAGCACATCAAGGCGAGCGGAATAGCGAGATGCATCGCGAAATGACCAGGCGCCGCGTCGCCGATCTGGACATCGAAACCGACGTTGGACGCCGCGCCGGCTATACGATCAACCTGTTGGAAGCCACGTCGCCTCCCACCTGGCAAGGGCCCGTCGTGTTGCGCAACGATGCGCTGGCTGTTTTTATGGCTGGCGATGGGTTGACTTCGGCTGTCTTGAAGACGCTGGGTTCTGCAGCTTCGAAATATGCCAAGGTTTCTCCTTGGGAAATTGGCCAATCCGTATTTAATGGCGAAGTGCGCGGAGACCCGCTGACAGTTTGGGCGAATCGCGCCCTACCATTCGGGCGCAATTCAAACCGCTTTGATGACGAAGGGCTGCCCGCTCAACGCACAGAACTGATCCGAGAAAACAAGCTGGTTACTTTTGTAGCTTCGCAGCGCTACGCGCAATATCTTAAGATCCCGCCCACTGGTGACTTCGGCGCGACCGAACTGCCACCTGGCCGCACTCTAGCTGCCGAACTGCTCGTCGAACCTTATGTTGAAGTTTGCCAGTTCTCCTGGTTCTACCCTGACCCGATCACAGGCAACTTCGCCAGCGAGATTCGATTGGGCTACATGGTGAAAGATGGCAATGCGATACCTTTCAAGGGCGGCCAACTAATTGGCAATGTGCTCGATGGCCTGGCTGACGTGCAATGGAGCAAGGAAACCGAATCTTTCGGCAGCTACTTAGGACCACACACAGCACGATTTAATAATTTGAAGGTTGCTTAGACCAAAAAACTAAGGCGAGTCGGGCCGTTCGGTCTGCAGAAGGCTGTTTACACTGCATAACCCCAAAAAAGACACCGCAACAGTTGCCGCAGGCTTTTTCACCAGGAGGCTAAGCTGCCTCACCTGGTCGTGTCAATAACACAGAAGCGATTACCTTCCGGGTCGGCGAGGATGACGTAATCGGCATCCGGCGGGCGCTTGCTCCAGTGGACCTCGGTAGCGCCCAGTGCGATCAGGCGCTTGACCTCTGCAGCTTGATCCTGCGCGTATAAGTCGAGATGAATGCGCGGTGGGATTTGCAAAGAGGAGCGCATCCGATCGAGGGAGAGATTCGGGCCAATGCCGTCCCTTGGACGCAGCAGGGTGAAAGTATCGTCGTCCCCATGCTCTTGACTGCGCGGCACGTAGTCCAGAGCTGCCGCCCAGAACTGCTTCTGGCGCTGCAAATCGTCGACGCGCAGAACAATAGAACCAACTTTTATCATTAGCTAATTCTAGCTTAAAAAGAAAGAGCCCCTTTCGGGGCGCCCTATCTTTGCAATTACGCGGCCTGCGCCACCGCAGGGCGGAACTTGTAGCCATAGATGAGCATACCGCGCTCGTCGGTGGCGGAGCGCAGCAGGCGGGTCACCATTTCGACCGGCATGCCGATCTCGGCCTTCTGCTCGCCGAGGTCGGTGAGCTGGGCAGTGACCAGAGGGCCTTCCTCCAGCTTCACCATGGCAAGCGTATAAGGCGCTTGCTCGGTGTAACCTTCGGGAGCATCGTAAACAGTGGTGTAGGAATAGACGCTGCCTTTGCCGCTGAACTGGAAAAGGGTTTTAGCCTCTTCGCCGCATTCGGGGCAAATATCGCGGGGCGGGAAGAGCTTGGCATTGCAATGCTCACATACCTCACCCTGCAGGGCGTAGCGTTGTTTCTTTAGTCTCCAATGGCGCGGGATGTCCATATTTCGCTCTATTCGACTTTACTCTATCCCCTTGAAACTATCAAAATCTATCAGTTTAATGACCGGTTGTAGGCGCCTCTAATGTGTATCTTTTGAGAAAGCAGGCGAAAATTCAATGCCGTTGGCATAAAAATAGCGGATCAGCTGGCCATGGTGTTGAGCCTCGTGCTCGAATAAATCGAACAAAATATTTTGGCGCGCTTCACTCCAGGGCTGTTCGACCGCGCCTGCTGAGGCAAGCACAGCTTCCTTAGACGTGCTGAGCGCGCCTTGCACTGCGGCCAACGCGGCGATGTCTTTGAGGCTGCAGGCGAACCCCTGCCATGCGCCCGCTTCAAAGGCACGCGCATAACTTTCGCGCGCGCCGATCGTGTTTGAGGGAGCGCTACCGTTGTGACTCTTCAAGCGCTCGCTAGATAGTCTAGCGGCTAGCGAATTAGTCAGGTCCAGCGCTTTGGCCAGCCGAGCGTTGAAGACGTTCGCTAGGCTGCCACTGTGCGCAACACATGCGTGACCGCCGTAGAAGCCGGGCCGCCTAGGCTTTGCACCAGCGCGGTCTTCGCGCCCTTCACTTGCGCCTCGCCGGCCTGGCCACGCAGCTGCAAGACGGCTTCGGCGGCCTGGTATGCGCCTGTGGCGCCGCCGGGGAAGCCGCGTGCTTTGAGGCCGCCCAACGTTGCGATAGGCATCTCACCCGTCAACTGAGTAGCGCCATTCTGCGCCCACTTCCAGCCTTCGCCAAGCTTAGCGAAGCCGGCTGCTTCCATGGAGAGGGCGCAATATATGGAGAAAGCATCGAACAACTCGAAGAGATCGGCATCTTTAGGCAGCATGCCGGCCTGGGCGCAGGCGCGCTCGATCGACAGGCGCGCGGCGTTGAACACCAGCGGATCGGGCCGGTCGTGGAGAGCCAGCGTGTCTGTGACTGCGCTTGAACCAGCGATCTCCACCAGCGGGTGCGGGAACTTGGGCGGCAACAACTCGGCGCGGGTGAGCAGCAGCGCCGCGGCGCCATCTGCGTTGGGGGCAATATCGAACATATTCAGCGGCGCGCTGACGATGCCGGCTTTGGCATACGTCTCAGGCTTGACCGCTTTGCGGAACATGGCAAACGGATTGTGCGCGCCGTTGGCGTGCGCAGTAAGCGGGAAGCCGCCCAGCGCATGTTCGGGCACTTGGAATTCATGCATGTAGCGTGCTGCCAACATAGCGGCTTGCGCAGTGAGCGTAAGGCCTTGCTCGGTTTCATAATCGGTATCGGCGCCCATGGCCAGCGCGGCTTCGACCTGCGCCGGCACTTGATCGCTTAGCTTCTCGACGCCAAGCACCATGGCCGCATCCACCATGCCGGAGACCACAGCCAGTGTGCCCACGCGTAACGCCATGGCGGCCGAGGCACCAGCCGCTTCAATGGTGGCGGCTTCGATGCCGGTCAGGCCGGCGAAGTCAGCCAGCAGCGCGCCAAGTTGCGCCTGATGCGACAGGCTGCTCGAAAGCATATTGCCGACGTAGAGCGCGGTGGGCCGCAGGCCGCCCGCGTCCGCCATGGCGGCTTCCATGGCCTGCAAGGCCAGCTCGCGCAGCGAGATGTCCCAGTGTTCATTGACGGGCGTTTGCCCAATGCCAGCGATGACGACTTTGTTCATTGTTCTCCAGATTTATTTCATGGTCAACTTGCCACGCATGCGCACATAAGCGGCGTAGTCGATCTCGGTGCGGCGGGTGACGTATTCCTCCGTGGTCGTTGCCAGCTCCGGCTTGCCCTTGATCCGGTCGGTCACGCGCAGGACCATGGCATCCGAGCCGGCGCCGGAGCCGAACGAGACCATCATGATCTTGTCGCCCGGCTTGGCGATATCGAGAATGGCGGTGAGACCGATGATAGCCGCGCCGGAATAAGTGTTGCCGATACGCGGCACCAGCAAGCCGGTAGCGATCTGCTCAGGTTTGAAGCCCAGCAGCTGCCCGGCGCGCTGCGGAAACTTGGCATTCGGCTGATGGAATACTGCGTAGGCATAATCTTCGGGCTTGGAGTTGGTCAATTCGAACATAGCTTCGCCCGCCGAAGTGATGTGCTTGAAATAAGCCGGCTCGCCGGTGAAGCGCTGGCCATGCTCAGGATACTTGGCATATTGACGGCGCCAAAAATCCGGCGTGTCAGTGACGAACGAATACGAGCTTTCGATCTCGGCCAAGGATTCTGCTTCAGGTCCGATGATGAAAGCTGCGCCGCCCGCGCCGGCGGTGTACTCGAGCGCGTCGCCGGGGCGGCCCTGGGCCGTGTCCATGCCTATCGCCAGCGCGTAACGCGCCATGTTTGACCCAACGAAGCCCATAGCGGCCACCATGGCTTCGGTGCCAGCCTTGCAAGCAAATTCCCAATCCGCGGCTTGCGTACTAGGCACGGCGCCGATGGCTTCCGCGACAATGGTGGACGTAGGCTTGACCGCATATGGGTGCGACTCAGAGCCGACCCACACCGCGCGCAGATCGGTGGGCTTAATAGCTGCGCGCGCCAACGCATTGCGTGCGGCTTCGATCGACATCGTCACTACGTCTTCGTCCACCCCAGGCACAGATTTTTCTTCGATGGGCAGGCCACCGGTGCCATTCGTCCACACGCGCGCAACTTCTTTGGCGGGCAAACGATAGCGCGGCACATAGGCGCCGTAGCCGACGATACCAACGGCATGCTCGGGTTTGAGCAAATGCGGATGATTGTGATCGTGATTGTTTTCGCTCATTGAGTCCATTCCTTCAATAATTCTTCGGCGCGGTCCACGCGCACGGTCTTTTCTTTCACCATTTGGCCGGCCAACTTTTCGATCTGCTCACCTTGCGCTCCGGCAGCGATAGCCACTTGGCGGGCATGCAAGGTCATGTGGCCGCGCTGGATACCTTCGGTGGCCAGGGCGCGCAAGGCAGCCAGGTTCTGCGCTAGCCCAACGGAGACAATAATTTCGGCTAACTCCGCTGCCGTCTTCACGCCCATCAATTTGAGCGCGGCCTGCGCGGAGGGGTGCACTTTCGTCGCGCCGCCCACAATGCCTACTGCCATAGGCATCTCCAAACTTCCGAGGAGATCTCCATTGGAAGCTTTGCCCCAAGTGCTGAGCGAAGTGTAACGCCCATCGCGGGCGGCATAGGCATGTGCGCCGGCTTCGACGGCGCGCCAATCGTTGCCGGTGGCGATGACGACCGCGTCCACACCGTTCATGATGCCTTTGTTATGCGTGGCCGCCCGATACGGATCGGCGGCCGCAAAAGCCCAAGCTTCGACGATGCCATCCCGCACTGCCTCGGCGGAAAATTCGCCGAAGGCCAGTTCTTCAAGTTTGATGGTGCATTCGGCGCGCGCCAGCCGCCGGTCCGCCAAATTGGAGAGAATGCGCAAATGCACGCGGCCGCCAGTAAGCGCCTCGATGCGCGGCGCCAGGGGTTCGCAGGGGGTGTTGACCGCTTTGGCACCCATGGCGTCGCGCACGTCGTAGATCAGATG
>JBKJWG010000136.1:0-3630 GCA_046716985.1 Anaerolineales bacterium
CGGGTTCGAATCCCGTCGCCCGCTCTTTTGAAAAAACAGGCCATTGGCCTGTTTTTCTTTTCTGCGTAGGTATAATCCCGCAAAGTTCCCGGCGACGTGGCCAAGTGGTAAGGCAAGGGTCTGCAAAACCCTCACCACGGGTTCGAATCCCGTCGTCGCCTCTCGAGTAACAAATCTTGAACCTTGTTCGTTCTTTGCTCTGAAGAGGCCGTCCTAGAGATTGGTCTCTTCTTTTTTATTTCCCCAACATCGCTTCTCTTGCCAATCTATCCACACGCTGGTTCTCGGCATGCCCGGCATGGCCTTTCACCCAGTGCCAATCGATCTGGTGCCGCTGGATGGCTTGAGCCAGCGCTTGCCACAGCTCCACATTGGCCAGCGCGCCGCCTTTGCGCTTCCAGCCGCGCGCTTGCCAGTTGGGCAGCCACTCCGTGATGCCGCGGCGTAAATACTCAGAATCGGTGTAAAAGTGCACGTGGCTGGGCTGGGGGAGGGACTGCAAAGCTTTGAGAGCGGCAGTCAGCTCCATGCGATTGTTGGTGCTTTCGGCTTCGGAGCCCGTCAGTAAGCGTTCCTGCCCATCCGAGCGGATCAGCGCCGCCCAGCCGCCTCGGCCGGGGTTGCCCTCGCAAGAGCCGTCGCTGAAAACTTCAACTTGAGGAAGGGCCATTTCGGGATTGTAACAACCCTTTCCGTTTATAATTCGGCCAACAACCTTTCCGTGAGGAGGAAGAAATTATGGACGGCGTTCGTAAGTACTTCACAACTATGAACATAGCTTTGATGGCAGTCGCAATCGCATTAAACATTGCTATAGGTTCGATTGTTTACAATGCGAAATTACCTTTGTATCTAGATTCCATAGGAACGGTTTTGGTCGGTGTGTTGGCTGGGCCATGGGTTGGCGCAGCCACTGGGTTGCTCGCGAGTCTAATTTGGGGATTTCTCGGTAACCCCGCATACGCTGCATTTGCTGGGGTTGCGGCCGTGATCGGTGCCCTAGCAGGTGCCTTCGGCCGCGCCGGCTGGGTGAAAGTGTGGTGGAGAGCCGCCTTGGCAGGCCTAATCACCGGCGTAGTTTCAGCGTTGATTTCAGCGCCTATAGCCGCCTACGTATTTGGTGGAGTCACCGGCTCCGGCACCGATGTGTTGGTGGCGGCTTTCCGGGCCGCCGGTCTTGACGCGTTAATGTCAAATGTTGCCCAAGGGTCTATGTCTGACCCGTTAGACAAGGCGGTAACCTTTCTTATCGTTTGGGCGCTTTTGCTGGCGCTGCCGGCGCGCTTCAAAGCGCGCTTTAGTGCGGCGCCCGGCGCCACTCGCCGAGCTCGGCCATCCTCGTCACGCAGGCGCCGAGCGCGCAGATAGTTGAACTTTGTGCAACCATGTCAATGACCCGCGTAAGCGGGTCATTGCTTTAAATGGTTTAATGATTGCATGCAGCGCAGCACCCTTTACATCGAAGGTCGCGGCGGCCTTTACCAATTTCATCCGCTTAGCAAGCTAGCTCTGGTCGGGTTTTTCCTGGTGACTGCCGCCACAGCTCCCAACTTGCTTTATCTGCTTGCCGCTTTTCTGCTCTTACTGCTTCCACTGGCAGCACTGAGTGGACTGCTGGGGCCTTTTTTAAAAGCCAGCCTGGTGATCATCACACCGTTTTTCGTTTCACTCGCTCTGATTCAAGGTTTCTTCACGCCCGGGCAAAGTGTTTTGCTGCAATTAGGCCGTTTCACGTTCACCTTGGAAGGTTTGCTGGCGGGGGCGACCGCCGCAGCACGCATCTTGGTTGCGCTGGGCGGCGCGCTGCTGCTCATGCTCAGCACGCGCCCAGATCACCTCATGCTGGCGCTGACGCAACGTGGCTTGCCCAACAGCCTGGCCTACATTGTGCTGACCTCTATCCAGATCTTCCCGCGCTTTCAAGATCGCGCGCGTGTGATCCAGGAGGCGCAGCAAGCGCGCGGCCTGGAGTTGAAGGTGAACCTGCTGAAACGCTTGCAATTGCTTGTGCCTTTAATCGGGCCGCTGGTCCTTAGCAGCATAGTAGATGTAGAAGAACGCGCCATGGCGCTCGAAGCGCGGGCGTTCAGCCGACCCGGGCCGCGCACCAGTTTACTTACCTTGCACGATAGCTTTGCGCAACGCACACTGCGTCTATTTTTGTTGCTAGCTATGCTCACTTTATTGGCTTGGCGCATCGCAAATCTATTTTCCAAATGATCTCCCTCAAGCAGTTTAGCTATTGGTATCCGGATGCCAAGCAACCTGCCTTGCGCAATATCAATCTGGATATTGCCGAAGGAGAGTTTTGCGGAATTGTGGGGGCGAATGGAGCCGGCAAGTCCACGCTTTGCTACGCACTGAGTGGTTTCGTGCCGCACTTTTATCGCGGCGAATTTGCCGGTGAAATGCAAATGGGAGAAATCAATGTTGTCGAGAGCTCACTAGGTGAATTGGCCGGCGAAGTGGGGTTGGTCTTCCAAAACCCGTTCAACCAGATCAGTGGCGCACGTTTCACTGTTCGCGAGGAAATTGCATTCGGGTTGGAAAACCTAGGCGTGAGTAGAGAGGAAATGAAAAAACGCGTCTCTGAAGCGCTGCACATAGTTGGCATCGATGAATTGGCAGAGCGTTCACCCTTCGCGCTCTCAGGTGGGCAGCAGCAGCGCGTCGCCATTGCTTCCATATTAGCTATGCAGCCAAAGGTGCTTGTGCTAGACGAGCCCACCTCACAGTTGGACCCGCGCAGCACGGAAGAGGTCTTCACCGCGCTGCGCTCCCTGGTGCGCAAGGGCAAAACAACAGTGGTGATGGCCGAGCACAAATTGGAATGGCTGGCGTCTTTTGCCGATCGGGTGATCGCGCTGAACCAAGGTCGCATCGCAATGGATGACCTTCCTGAAACGGTGCTGTCGTCCCCGCGCATGCTCAAGCTAAATATTGGCCGCACACAATACAGCGAGGCCGCGGCTAGAGTACGGAAGGGCAAGCGTTTACCCGTCACCCTCGAGCAAGCCAAGGCATTTTTACGATGAAGCTTCGCCTTGAAAATGTATCCTTCACTTATCCATCCGGCGTGCGTGCCTTGGACAACGTGGATCTAAGCATCGAGAGCGGCGAGCTGGTAGCGATCGTTGGCGAAAACGGCGCTGGCAAGACCACCTTGGTCAAGCTGCTCAACGGGTTGTTGCATCCGATCCATGGCAAAGTATGGGTAGGCGACTGGAATGCAAATGAACACACCACCGCTGAACTAGCCGCCCGAGTCGGGTTCCTCTTTCAGAATCCAGACGAGCAGCTTTTTGAGCGCACAGTCGAACGCGAAGTGGCTTACGGCCCGCGCAATCTGAAGCTCTCCGCCCGCGAACAGCGCGAGCGCGTACGTAGCGCCTTAAAACATACCAACCTGGACGATAGGGCTGAGTCCCATCCTTATGATCTGTCTCAAAGCGACCGCAAGCTGGTAGCCTTGGCTGCCACGCTGGCCATGGAAACGCCGGTGTTGGTGCTGGACGAGCCCAGCCTCGGCCAGGACGCCGGCGGCCGCGCCCGCGTTGGGCGAATTTTGCAAGACTTGCATACAATGGGGCGCACACAGTTGCTCATCACCCACGACCTCGACTTTTGTGC
>JBKJWG010000137.1:0-2939 GCA_046716985.1 Anaerolineales bacterium
AGATCAAAGCTTCCTTCCGGCGTTTGGCGCGCCAGTATCACCCCGATGTGAATAAAGCCCCCGACGCCGAAGAGCGCTTCAAGGAGATCAACGAAGCCTATGCGGTGCTGGGCGACGAGCAGAAGCGCGCCGCCTTCGACCGTTATGGCCATGCCGGCCTGGATGGCTTCGGCGGGGTGCCCGATTTCACCAATGTCGATCTGGGCGATATTTTCGAAGAGTTGTTCGGCTTTGGCTTCGGCCGTCGCGGCCGCCAGCAACGCAACGCCCCGCGGCGCGGCGGCGACCTTCAATACAACCTCACCCTCGATTTTGAGGAATCTGTCTTTGGCGTGGAAAAAGAAATTGAATTTACGCGCGACGAAGTCTGCACGCGCTGTGTGGGTTCGGGCGCCGAGCCCGGCACAAAGAAATCGACTTGCCCCACCTGTAACGGCGCGGGTGAAGTGCGCCAGGCGCGCCAAACCATGTTCGGCAACATGGTCCAGGTGATCACCTGCCCAAATTGCCGCGGGGCGGGCGAGATCATCGGCAGTCCGTGCAAGGTTTGCAACGGCCGCGGGCTGGAACGCAAGACGGTGAAACGCAAAGCGGTCATCCCCGGCGGAGTGGATAACGGCAATCAAGTGCGCCTCAACGGCGAGGGCCAGCCGGGCAGCAATGGCGGGCCGCAGGGCGACCTGTACATCGCCCTGAATGTGCGCCCGCACAAATATTTCCATCGCCGCGACGACGACATTTTGCTGGATCTGGATATCAATGTGGCGCAGGCCACATTGGGCGCGGATGTGGATGTGCCGACCGTGGATGGCACCGCAGAACTGAGCATACCGGCGGGCGTGCAGCCCGGCAAGGTGTTGCGCATGCGCGGCAAAGGTGTACCGCATCTGCGCGGCAGTGGCCGCGGCGATCAGTTGATCATGCTGAATGTGGCCATCCCGCAAAAAGTCACTGCTGAACAGCGCAAGCTGTTCGAAGGCCTGGCGGCGACCATGGGCACGGAAGCCCACCCGCAAGAACGCGGCTTCCTGGATACCTTGCGAGAAACATTGGGCTTTTAGTCGCCATCAATTTCCTGCATGCAAAAAAAAAAGGAAAAACCTGTTTCCAGTTGGTTGCGCATCTCAATTGAGGTCGATCCCGAACTAGCCGAAGCTGTCTCGGAGGTGTTGGCGCGCACGCTACCGGGCGGCGTAGTCATCGAGAGCACTGTTATCGAGGCCAACGCGGAGGACGAGGGGCATGCGGTCGGGCCGCTGCGCGTGATGGGCTACATCCCTGTCGACGAAGAACTCGAAAAGAATCGTAACGAGATCGAACAGAACCTGCGCTATCTCGGCATGATCCAGCCGATCCCCGCGCCGCAGTATGAGACCATCCAAGATCAAAATTGGATGGAAGCCTGGAAGCAGCACTATCGCCCGCTGCCAGTGGGCGCGCGCTTGCTGATCGTGCCGGCCTGGCTGCAGCCGGATGCGGGTGGCCGCGTGCCGATCCGCATTGAGCCGGGCATGGCTTTCGGCACCGGCGTGCACCCGACTACACAACTCAGCTTACAATTGATCGAACACTATGTCCAGCTTGGTTCTTCGGTGATCGATGTCGGCTGCGGCTCCGCCATTTTGGCTATAGCGGCAGCCAAGTTGGGCGCGGGACGCATGGTGGCGGTTGACATTGACGCGGTTGCGTTGGAGAATGCGCGCCACAACGCCGAACTGAATAACGTACACATTGAAATTGGCGAAGGTTCTGTTGCAGAATTGTTGGGCGGCGAGTTTAGCTTGCAACAAGCCGACGTCGTTGTGGCGAATATTCTCGCGCCGGTATTGATTCGCTTATTGGGGCAGGGCTTTAAAGAATTAATGAATCCAGGCGGCGTGCTAATTCTTTCCGGCATCCTTGCCGAACAAGAAACTGAGCTGCGCGGGGCGCTGGCTGCGGCTCGGCTGCAGGTGGCTGAGGAGCGCCGCATTCAGGATTGGCTGGCGTTGGCGGCAACCGCCGCGAACTAACTAAGCCGCCGCCGCGCCCATCTGCTGCCACAACTCGATCGGGTTGCCTCCGGGTCATTGAGCTGCGCGAAGCGCCCATTTGGATACTGCTCCGCTTTCAACGTCACTTCAGTTCCTGCGGCCTGCAATTGTTTGACCATCCACATCTTTTCACGATTGCCGAAATAATCGGTGTCTTCTGGGAATGGCTCAAAAACGGTTGGGCCCTCCTCTTGTCGCCAACCTTCCGCTTCGTAGCTGGTAGGCGTGAGCTCCACGCCAAGATTGTCTGAATACCATTTGGCTAGGGTCTTCGGTTCTTTCGCTCTGAAAAATAATCCGCCAATTCCCTTTACTTTTTCCATTCTCCTCCATTTGTATAATGTTCGTGGAGTTGCGTAGCAACTCCAAAGCGACCGATGCTCGGTCGCTAGCGTTCCATCCAGCGCGCCAGGTTTTCGGGCGGCGCATAAGCGGCCAGCGCGTCCAATAATTTTCGCGGATCAGCGGCGTGGCTGTAGAGTTTCTGATGCTCCCAAAATGTAAAACCTTCTTTATTGGCGTGATCGAGAAATGCGAGCAAGTGATCGAAGTAGCCATTTGCATTCAATAAGCCTACAGCTTTGGTGTGCAGCCCGATCTGCGACCAGGTCAGCGCTTCGAATAATTCTTCCAACGTGCCGAAGCCGCCGGGTAGTGCAATGAAGGCATCGGCCAGTTCGGCCATGCGCGCTTTGCGTGGGTGCATGCCATCCACCAGTTCAAGGCGTGTCAGCCGGCCGTGAGCGTGTTCGGGCTTGTTGAACTGATGCGGCAGCACGCCGATCACTTCGCCGCCAGCATCAAGTACGGCGTCGGCCACGGCGCCCATGAGGCCAGTACGCCCGCCGCCGAATACCAGCTGCAGGCCGCGCTCGGCAATGGCTTCACCCATCTGGCGGGCGGCGG
>JBKJWG010000138.1:0-3078 GCA_046716985.1 Anaerolineales bacterium
AACGAGAGGCAGTCCAAAACGGTGGCTGCCTCTCGTTCTTGTTGTTTCCTCCGTTTAGCGTACTTATCTTCGGGGCATTATTGCTTTACGGCTTCACGCACTTTCCCTTTTCAAGCCTGCTGCGCGAGCCTGAGGAATTGCAATCGAACCGTCAATTAGCAGCATTGTTTACACCCGAAGTCCAACGTTGGGAATCACAAATTATCAACTGGGCTAATGAGCTTAGTCTGGACCCGAACCTAGTAGCGACCGTGATGCAGATTGAATCCTGTGGAGACTCAACCGCAGTCTCTTCCGCTGGAGCACAAGGCTTATTTCAAGTAATGCCCTATCACTTCGCCAGCGGCGAAGACAGCTTCTCGCCAAACACAAATGCCTTACGCGGATTGAATTATCTAAGTCGGTCGTTGGACCATTTCGATGACAATGCCGCCCTGGCGCTAGCTGGTTACAACGGTGGCATCAGCGGCGCCAGTCGCCCATCCAGCGATTGGGCGCAGGAAACTCGCGACTATCAATATTGGGGAGAGCACATCTACGCGGACGCGACTGCCGGCAAAACCAGCAGCGCGGTGCTCGATGAATGGCTGGCAGCCGGCGGCGCTAGCCTATGCGCTCAGGCTGAGCGACACTCGGCGGGCGCTCCTTGAGATCGGCGGTGGGCTCGGCGCAATCCTTGTCGGCCAGCGGCAACCACACGGTGAACGTGGTGCCTTTGTTTAGTTTTGATTTCACTTCGATCTCGCCGCCATGGTTGCGTACGATCCAATACGCGATCGATAGCCCCAACCCAAACCCAGCGCCGTCCTTGCTACGTGAACGTGATTTGTCGCCGCGATAAAAGCGCTCGAACACGTGCGGCAAATCCTCCGATGGAATGCCCATGCCTGTATCCTTAATAGTGAGTTTCGCCCTTTGCTCTTCCTTCGACAACCCTACTGTCACCGAGCCGCCTTGCTCAGTGTACTTGATCGCATTAGCCATCAAGTTCAGCGCCACTTGTTTGAGGCGATCGTGATCGCCACACACCAGGACCTGGTCGATCTTGTCGATCTCCAGCTTCACTCGCTCACCAGCCAGCACATGTACTTGGTTGAAAACTTCCAGCAGCAAAGTATCCAGCTCGAGACGACGGCGGTCCATAGGCAGCTTGCCCGATTCGGCTTGCGCCAGGGCCAGCAGATCTTCCACCATGCGCGCCAGGCGATCGACTTCGAGTTCGATGCTCTTGAGCGATTGCTCATCGGGCTTCTGCATGCGCCGCATCAGATCCAAATTGCCGCGGATCACGGTCAGTGGCGTGCGTAATTCATGTCCGATGTCAGCCACGAAGCGGCGCTGCGTGGCAAATAATTTCTCCAGGCGGCCCATCGTGTCGTTGAAGGCGAGAATTAATTTGCCGACTTCGTCCTCGGGGCCAGATTGCACCGGGATGCGCCGCGAGAGATCGTCAGCGCGCGTGATCTGCAGCGCCGCCTCGGTGACGGTGGCCAGCGGCGCTAGCGCTCGCCGGCCCGTAATCAGCCCGAACATGCCTGCCAGCAGAATAGCAATGACGCTAAGAATGACTAGATACCGGATGAGGTCCGTGCGCAAGGCATCCAGGATGGTCAACGAAGTACCACTCTGCATCACGCCGATGGGCTCACCGTTTGAATGCAAGGGCACGGTCAGAACTCGATAATGGGTATTCCCGACCAGCACGCTGGTGAAACAGCGCTCAGCCGCGCAGTCCAGGTTTTCCGGATCCAAAGGCTGTCGCAACGGGCTATCCGGTTCAACGGACTGGGTCATAGCCACCAGGTGACCATTGTTGTCCCAGATCTGCGTGATCACACTAGAATCAAAAGAAACACGCTGAGTAATGACAATATCGCCTTCATCATCGAGGCGAGTCACGAAGATCAGGTCGCGGGCGGTGCGCTCCAGGGCGCTATCCACCTGGCGCAGTTGCACAACAGTGATCAAGCCGTAGACCCCCAAACCAAAGAGGATCAGGACAGCCCCCAATACGGCCGTGTAGAAAATGGTTAAGCGCGCCCGCAGCGACATTTATTCGTCTTCGCGCATTACATAACCCATGCCGCGCACTGTATGCAACAGTCTGGGTTCTTTGCCCTCTTCCAATTTTTGGCGCAAATAGCGCACGTAGACTTCGATGATATTGCTCTCCCCACCAAAGTCGTAGCCCCACACGTTGTCATAGATCATTTCACGGGTCAGCACCTGGCGGGGGTTGCGCATGAACAGTTCCAAAAGCTCATATTCTTTTGCGGTCAGGTCGATAACCCGATCGCCGCGCTGGGCGCGACGCGTACCAGTATCCAGCACGAGATCCGCGAATGTGTAGGATTTTTGTTTGGGCGCTTGGGTGCGGCGCAATAGCGCCCGAATGCGCGCCAGCAGTTCTTCCAGGTTGAAAGGCTTGACCATGTAATCGTCGGCACCGGCGTCCAAACCTTGCACGCGATCACTGACCGAATCTTTGGCGGTGAGCATGAGGATGGGTATCTTGCCCATGGTGCGCAGCCGCTTGCAAACTTCCAGGCCATCCATGCCGGGGAGCATCCAGTCCAACACGACTAAGTCGGGCCGGTTGCCGCCAGCCAGGGCTAAGCCCTTCTGGCCGTTTTCAGCAGTTTCAACCTCATAGCCTTCATAGCCCAACCCGCGCCGCAAAAAGGCCAGAATAGCCTCATCGTCTTCAATAACCAAAATTCTAGCCGCCATCAACACACTCCATCTTCACTTGATTTGAATATATCATAGCGTCAACATAACCATTTGAGGGTGAGCTTAAACACAAAAACCGCCTTACGGCGGTTTTTGTTATGCGCTTTTACAGGTTACTTCAGTTCGACCGCGGCGCCGGCAGCCTCAAGTTTAGCCTTGGCGTCGTTTGCAGCTTCTTTGCCAACCGCCTCGAGTACCTTGGCATTGCCAGCTTCAGCCAGATCCTTGGCCTCTTTCAGGCCAATATTGGTGAGCTGGCGAATGACCTTGATGACTTCGATCTTCTTGGGACCAGCGTCCTTGATGAAGACATCGAACTCGGTCTTCTCTTCGGCCGCCGGAGCA
>JBKJWG010000139.1:0-7930 GCA_046716985.1 Anaerolineales bacterium
AATATAAAGTTTGAGGCATCTATGCAATTGTACTAGTTCTAATTTGGGAGGCCCTGGCGGGCGCGCGTTTGCTGAATATATTCAGAAATTAAATCTGCGGAAGGTAAAGCGCCATTGACGATCAGGAAACCGGGCGCAAAGAATTGGCCGGAGGGATTCTCGCGCTTGAGGCGCGGGAATTCTTCGAAGATGCGTTCGGAGAGATGCTTCTCCAGTGTGGTCACAACCGATTCCGGCGAAGCATCCGGCGACATGCTCAGCATCCATTGCACGAATTCGGGCTGCACTGAAATATTTTCAAGCCGCCAGGCGAAGGCTAAGCACAGCTGCGGCAGCCATAGCGATATTTTTTCGGCGAGATCGCCGTCGAGGCGATGATTGGGCAAGCGCGGGACCAGCACATAGGCGTAATGCAAGTCGTACCCGCCGGCTGACAGCGGTTCGAGGCGGCCGGTTTGGCCAGTGGCGCGGCCCGCGCCTGGGCTGGAGACGCGCGCAGCGCGCGCGCTGGGCAAATCGGAACGCGGAATCTGCGGCCCGAAGGCCCCGCTCTTGGGGGCGCGCTCGCCGGGTTCATCGCCCTGCCCCTTGCGTTCGTCTTGCAATTGAACACTGGCGCTGCGGTGCGCTTGCGCCACATCGCCCTTCGCCAATTCTTGCTGCGGCGCGCTGGCAAGCGCATTGGCTAGCTTATTGACCTGAGCGCGCATCTGGCTGAAAGGAACCTGCGCGTCGAAGACGAGAGCCAACGAATATTCGCCGCCCAGGCTGGTGGCATACAGCATGTAATCAGCCTTGGTCGCATTCAAATGGATAAAGCGCGCCAGATCGGCTTGGTTGCCATCGGCGGCGTGCTGCGAGACCGCGTCGGCCAGTTCTTCTGCGGCCCTCTGCGGCAGCTCGCCGGCATAAGCCCACACTTTTTCGCGGCGCGTGATCAGCGCGGCTTGCGAGGCGGACTCCAGCGAAAGGCGGGTGAGATATTGCGCGGCCAGATCGACGTCTTGCAGCCATTCGGGAGCAGCAATCGAAGCATGCTGCGGAGTTTTGAATTGAGCCGGGGCTGATCCATAACTGCTGCGTCTGGCGGTTTCTTTGGGCACCAGCGGACCGTAAAGCTGTTCGACCGCCGCGACCAGATTGGGCAAATAGAAGGGGCTGGGCAGAATGGCATCTGCACCCAATTTGGTTAGCTGCGGGTCGGTGGGATTTTCTTCAGCCGGAATAACGATCAGGCGCAGGTCCGGCGCCAAGCTGCGCAACTGCGCGACCACAGGGGCCAAGTCTTGGCTGCCGAAGTCGGCGTCCAAGACCAGGAGACCGACAGTGGCTTTGGCCGCGGCATCCATAGCCTGCTTAGGGTTGGACAGCAAAACAGGCTCCAGTGTGTTTGCATCTGCCAACACCTGGCGCATCAGTTCGCCGAAGCCCATGCTGGGCGTAAGAATGATGGCTTTCACAGTTAGTCCAGCTTAAAAAAGCCCCCAGAGGGGGAAAATAGTATACAGCAAAAGAGGGCGTATCAGACAACTGGCTTTAAAAAGTGCTTTCTGACCCTCACAAAATGAGGAATTATAGGTTGAACCTGGTTTATTTACCCTTTTTTCTCCTGCGCAAGCGCTTTGCATAAGATTGGAGCCGCGTGCGTAAGCCTTGCAACTGCCGTGCCAAACGCAATTCCATCTCGGCCAGCTCAGTTTCCGGGTAAGGCCAGGGGTCGAGATCAAGCATTTTACGGATAGCGTAGGTCGCAAATAACTGCAAAGTGGCTAGCACCGGGGCGGCCAGGATCAGGCCGACGAAACCAAGCACGCTGGCCGCGATCAAGGCGGTCACCAGCACAGCAGCCGGGTGCACGCCAAGTACGCGCCCATAGATGCGCGGCGCAATAAGGACATCAAAAGTCTGATCCAGAACCAGGGTGACAATAATGACGATAACAGCGTAGAGAATGGGCGGCTCAATGCCCAGATAGTTGCCGCCCTGAAATAGAGCAACCAAGGCTGCCACAGTGCCGGCGGTGAGCGGGCCCACGTAAGGAACAAATTTGGCGAGACCAGTGAGGAAGGCCAGACCGAGCGCATTGTGCACGCCGAGGGCGGTCATGGCCAAGAAGTAAGTGATGATGACGAGGATGATGACGAGCAATTGACCGCGCAGGAAGGCGTTCCAAATACGGCTCACTTCGCGGGCCATGCGACGGATATCGGCATCGTGCCCGGGCAGATCGATCGTGTTGAACAACGTAGGCACCCGGCCGGCATCCATCAACAGGAAATAGGCGATGACGAATATGAATAGGCTCCAGCCGATCAAGCCGAGGGCCGAGGTGGCGATCAGAGTGATCAGGGAGCCGGCCTGCCCTAACGCAGGCTGCAGGGCTGAGAGCAACTGGCGGCTGATAGTGGCGAAATCCAGATGGAATTCCTGTTCAAGCACGCGTTCAAGTTCAGCGAAGTCAATTCTGAACGGCCCAAACTGGAACGCCTGGGTGGCCAGTTGATTGGCAAATTCGGGCAGCCCGGATACGAAGTTCTGCGCCACAGTTACCAGGGTGGTCAGCTGGTCCACCACCGCAAAGCCAACCATCACCGAGAGCACGACGATGATCAGGATGAAGACGATGAAGATCAAATTGACCGAGGCGCGCCAGGAAAGCTTTGGGCGAGCGCTAAGGCGAACCGCCAACGGGTGCAAAAGATAAGAAAGAATAAAGGCGAGCAGCAAAGGCCCGATCAGGTGATTGAAACGGATCAGCACCGCGGCCACAATGGCCACCAGGGTGAGCCCGGCCACCAGCTTGGCGCTTGAGTTCCAGCGCGGAGAGATAGGTTTCGTTTTTGGCATTCTGCGCCCTAAGACGTGAATTCTAACTGGTTTTGACGAACAAATAAGCGAAGACCGGGGCCGCAACTTAATAAGATTCGGATGGATCCTTCCCCATTCGCTACGCTCAGGGCGGCGGCTCACTCAGGATGACTATCGTCCGCAACTGAAGCGGACGATGCGGAGTTGCTTCGCAACTCCGCAATAGGCCCACCGCTATGGGCTTTTATTATTCAGGGTGCTTAGTTATTAATTTCTCTTCTTTTTACGCTTGGGAGCACGCCCGGGCGATTTCTTATTGAGTTTTTCCAGCATTTCCAGATCGCGGTGCAAGTTGCGATTGCGCACAACGAAGCTGGCCAGATGGAGGAGTAGCACGCCGAAGATCACAGCGTAGCCGAGGATCAGGTAGTTGGTGGTTTCAGCAGTTTGTAAGAACATCATGGTCCTAGAGCCCCATGGCTTTCAAACGCAATTGCTCGACGCGATCGGCCAACCAGCCCAGGCGCACGCGATGCCAGAGCAGCGTGATGCCGAACACGGTGAAGGTCAGCAAACTGAACAAGAGCGTCTGCAGCATGGGCGCGGTCATGGCGAAGCTGCCCTGGGCGCCGGGGTCGCCGCTGCCGATCACGACCGGGTGCAGCGTGCGCCAGATACGAATCGAGAAATACGTCAGCGGCACCGAGACTGAGCCGAGCAGGGCGTAGATAGCCCCGAAGCGGGCGCGTCGCTCGGGGTCTTCGATGCTTTGGCGCAGGAGCATATAAGCGAGATAGGTCAGAACCATCACGGTGCTGGTTACGATGCGCGGGTCCCAGGTCCACCACGTGTTCCAGATCGGGCGCGCCCAAATGGCTCCGGTAACTATATTTACTAATGAATACACCAAGCCCAATTCCACCGCGGCAACACTGAATACATCCCATTTTCTGTTGGGACGGATCAAGTAGATCAGTCCAGAAACCGCTGCAGCAATGAAAGCGGCCATGCCGATCAAACCTGTAGATACATGGAAATAAAATATGCGCTGCACTTGCCCCATCACGACCTCGGTGGGCGCATAGAAGAAAACCATCCAGGTGGCGACGGCCAGCAGCAGCGCCGAAATAATATTCAACGCGCTAAGCAGACGGGGCTGGGGAGCTACGGAAGATGATGCCATTGTCTTTATTCCTCCACGATCGTGTCAAAGAACATGTAACCCAGCGCCGGCATGATGACGCCATAGACGATGAGCAAGTTGAGGCTGGGCCACACGTATTCCATTTCGAGTCCGCTCAAAACCGCGCTGCTGGCCCGCACCGCGGCCACCAGCACGGGGATGATGAGGGGAAAGAGCAGCACCGGCAGCAACAACTCGCGGCTGCGCGCCTGGGCGGCCATTGCCGACAACAGCGTGCCGACTGCCGAGTAGCCCCACGAGCCCAACACAATCACCAGCAGCATGCCGGGATGGAACAGGTTGGCGTTGTAGAGCACAGCATAAAGGGGTAAAGTGAAAATTTCCACAACCAGCATGAACAATAAGTTCGCCAGCGTTTTGCCGAAATAGATCGCACTGCGATCCACCGGAGCCAGCAGTAGCGCATCGAGGGCAGTGCCTTCGCGCTCAATCGCCATCGAGCGATTGAGCCCCAGCGTGCCGGCGAACGCAAAGGTGGCCCACAGCACGCCGCCGGCCAGTTCCTGGCGAGCGCGCGCATCCAGCTCAAGGGCAAAGTTAAAGATGAGGATGACCAGAAATGCGAAAACCAGCATGGCCGCCACGAGCTGGCGGCTGCGCCATTCGACGGCCAGATCCTTGCGCACGATGGCTGCCACCGACGCCAGATAACTGCTGCGCTTAGCGGCCATGCGCGCTCCGCAAAGCACGATCATAGACAATGGGAAGTTGCTTGGCGGTCAGTTTGCTTTTCGGCAACGAAGCGACTAAGCGCCCCGCAGCTAAGACCTCGACGCGTTGCGCCAAACCCAACACGCGATTCAAGTCGTGGGTCGCGATCAAAATAACCGCCCCACTCTTAGCGTGAGCGCGTAACAATTTATCAAGGATGGCAGCGGCTTCGCGATCCAGCCCGCTGTGCGGCTCATCGAGTAGCAGCACCGCGGGCCGGTGCAGCAGTGCGCGGGCGATTGCCAGCCGCTGCTGCATGCCGCGCGAGAAGTTGCGCACCGTCTCGCCGCGACGCGCGGCGAGGCCGAACTGATTTAGTAATTGATCGATACGGCGGCTTGGATTTACAGCTCCATACAGACTGGCAAAGAAATTTAGGTTTTGTTCGGCGCTGAGATCGCCGTAGAGCAACGGTTGGTGGCCGACGTAGCCGACGCGTGCCCGCGCTTCTGGACCCTGCTCCGGCAGGCGGCAACCGGCCACTTCGACGGCGCCGAAGGAAGGCTGAGCCAGCGTTGCAAGCACGCGCAACAGCGTGCTTTTGCCGGCTCCGTTCGGACCTAGCAGCGCCACGATCTCACCTGCCCGAACTTGCAAATCAATATCCTGCAAAGCCAGGCGATGGCCGAAGCGCTTGCTTAATTTGTGGGTTGAGATCATTTCTTTTTCTTCAAAGCCGCGCGCAATTGTTTCTTAAGCTCGCTCCGTCTGGAATCATAAACGCGTTCAGTGACGCGGCCATTTTCGTAGCGTTCATCCAACTTGATGATCTCGTCCATCAGTTGCTCCGCCGGGTTCGCTTGCGGCTGAGTGCGGCGCAGCCATAGCCACGCTACCCCGACGGCGGCCGTGAGTGTGGTCAGTCCGATCAATAAACGGTCATCTTGAAACAAATCCTGCAGACCGCCGCCGCCCAGAGGATTGTTGCCGACGAGATGCACATCCACTTCATCGCCGGCTGAAAAAGCGCTGTTGGACACGTAGGCTTGATAGCTGGCGCCCTGTACATCCTGTAATCCGGCCGATTGGAAATCGGCGCTGTCGAGGCGCACGTCACCTTCGGGAATCAATGCAATCACCGAGCGAGTGGGCAAATCGAGCCGCAATGCAAAACGGACGCCGCTTCCGTAGGGCAAGTCGTAAGCAAACAGGAGTTGATAATCATTCTGACCGGGCAACACGGCGCGCAAGTCGCCAAAACCGCCCTCCACCGCAACGTAGCGCTCGCCTAGCGCACCCTCCTGGAAGACCAGGTTAGTGGCCGCGGCTGGCAGACTGAAGCGAAGCACCGGGCTGTCGTTCTTGGCGGCCGTCACGGCGCGGTCGCCGATGTTGGAGATAACAACCTGCTCAACGACGCGGACGCGGCCCGCTTCGGAAAATTCGAAAACCAATGTGAGCTTCTCGACAGCCAGCTTATCAGTATCGCTGATGGTTTCATAAACCATGATGGGTTGTGCAAATTCAGTTTCATCGCCTGTGGAATTAATGAACTCAGAGAAATAACTGAGGCCCAAATAGTCCACAGAAACAAAATAAATTCGTTCTGGCGAAAGCGGCACATCGGAAAATGTAAAGCTGCCATCAGCGTTCAGGTCGACCTTTGCAGTGTAGATCTGTACTGCATGATCGTAGGCAAACAGCACAGCTTGCAAACCTTGAGCGAGCTTGCCATCGGTGCCATCGACCACGCGGCCGGAGAATGAACCCGTGGCTTCCGGCGCCTCGGGCGAAGCCTGGTCAGTCGCTTGCGCTTCAATTTGCTGAGCGCCGCCTAAGGAAAGAGATTGAATGTAAACAGTCAGCGTTTGCAAATCGGGCTTAGACAAATCTGGAAGCGCGGCTTGCAATTGATCGGCCAAACCTTTTTGGGAATAGGCAGACATGGTGGAAAGATCGCTGACGTTTGGAAATAATACGTTGATCGCTTCATTGTGCTCGGCAAACAAGGCCCCCCCGCGTTGCACCTGATCCGCGGCACGGCTCAGCGCGTACACATGCGCGAGCACATCCCAACGCTCTTGCACCGTGAGGCTGCCTGCGAAGGGCGGCATGTAGCGGTCCAGGTTGCCATTGCTGACCGCCAGATACCAATCGGCGGGGCTGGCTTGGGCAGCCAATTGCGGGTCGCCAATTGGCGCCGGCTGATAAGGCAGCTCGCCCGCCTGCGCGCCATCGCCTAGCCCGCCGGCGCCGTGGCACGGCGCGCAGCTTACAGCGTAGATGGCTGCGCCGTTCTGCACATCGGGCGCGGCAGCTGGGAACTCAAGCGGCTGCGCGGTGGCGGTAGGCTGCCCGGAGAGCTCCGCATTCGGCGGCGGGGTCACGTCGCCGGCGAGCGAAAACTCGCAGGCGCTTAGCAAAATCGCAACTGACGCAAGGAGAATGTAAACGCGTTTCATTTTTTCTGCCTTGCGGACTTTGTTTTGCGGGCCGCTATCATCGCTTCCAACTTTGTATCACTCAATTCATTGGAAGCCTGCGTCATTTCTTTTTCGGTGACTACTCCCGCTTTCTCGAGAACTTTTAGTGAGGCCGCGCCTTGGGCCACCAGTTGTTCGCGCTGCGGGCGATAAATATCCTCAGGCACCTTGCCCAGCTCCCAATCTGCATCCAGCTCGGCCAGTGCGTCCAGCACGCGTTCGTATTCGGCTTCGAGGCTGGAGGCTTTTTCGTCCAAGCCATCTTCAACCGCATTCGCAGCTTGCACGAAGGGTCGTGCAACAAAAAGCGCCACTAGGACGAGCAGCGCCAAAAAGAGGAAAAGGGATGCGATACCCATGCGCTTAAGGTTCGAGCAATCGCTCGATGATCTCAGTGATCTCTTCGAGCGAAGTAAAAGGGCCTATTTTTACCGTGGCCACTTCGCCAAGTTTGTTGATCACGAAAGTCTCGGGCACGCCCTGGGCGCGCAACGAATGAAAGATACTGGTGCCCAAGTCCGGACCATTGGGATAGGTGACATTGTGCTCGTCCAAATAAGCCAGAGCCTCTTTTTCCGTGTCGACGTAATCGATGCCCAAAAAGAGTACGTCGCCGCGTTCCTCGTAAAGTTCCCAGGCATCTTGCAAATGGGCAGCCTCTTGCTCGCACGGTAGGCACCAGGAAGCCCAGATATTTATTAAGACCACTTTGCCCTGCATGTCCTCGGGCCCGATGGTTTCACCCTCGAAGGTGGTCAGGCTGAAAGCCGGCGCGGCCTCGCCG
>JBKJWG010000140.1:0-3758 GCA_046716985.1 Anaerolineales bacterium
GAAATGGCCACTGGCCTCCCCGTATTAAAGAAAACTACACCCCCTGCATAGCAGTTCTATTGCAAGCAAAAGCGGCGCGTCTTCGCGCCGCTTTTTGTTTAACTGTGTCTAAATTTTTTGCAAGACAAAGCGATATGGTTTTAGGCCCTTACGCTCCCAAGAGAGCTGGAAGCGCGATTTCACATCTGGTTCAAACTTTTCAAACGAGGACCCGGCGTGAACTCTGGCGAAACGCGGGTCTCCATCAGCCTGGCGCAGCATGCCTGCCAAATACTCAACCTTGTCGCTGACCACACTGAGCCGCCCGCCTGTGACCAGAGCGCCCGCCATCGCGTCCAGGAAGCTTTGATCGAAGAGGGCGCGTTTGGCGTCGCGGCGCTTGTGCTGCGGATCGGGGAAATGCAAATACACCGCTTCCCAGCTTTGCCGCTCAAGCAAAGTGTTCAGCAATTTGAAATCTGCGCGCAAGATGCGCACGTTTGCCAGTTGCAGCTCGGCAGCCAGGTTAACTGCAATATGCGCAGCGCGCCGAGAAACTTCGATGCCGAGGAAATTGGATTGCGGATCTTGAGCCGCCAAATGACACAGGTATTCACCGCTGCCCGCTCCGATCTCAACTTCCAGCGGGGCGGCATTGCCGAACAAATTCGCCGAGGTGAGCTGCGGAAAGCGAGATGCAGCGCGGCGCAGTTCAAGCGCATCCCAGTCCAATAGATATTTCTCGCTGATCTCTGTTGTCAGCGGCTTTAATTTCATCCGCCCGATCTGCCTGCCGCGCGACATGGCTAGCCCATCGTCCAGCTGCGCTCAAGACGGCGCAGCAATACCAACAATACCGCTGAGACCAGCATCAAGATCACAGACAGCGCCACAGCTACGCCGCGATTGCTCTCCAAGCCTACGTAAATAGCCAATGGCATGGTTTGCGTGCGGCCGATCAGGTTGCCAGCGAAAAGCAACGTTGCTCCAAATTCGCCCAAGGCACGCGCCCAACATAGCAAGGCGCCGCTCAGAAGCGCTTGCATGGCCACCGGCACCATCACAAAGCGGAAGAGCTGCCATTGATTGGCGCCCTCTGTGACCGCCGCTTCTTCCAATTGCTTATCTACCGCGGCAAAGCCGATGCGCGCCGAGCGCACGAACAGCGGGCCGGCCACAAAAAGTTGGGCAAGCACCACAGCCAGTGTACTGAACGGCAAGCTCAGCCCCACCAAGGCAAAGGAATCGCCCAAAAGCCCGCGCCGCCCGAAAGCCAACAGCAATGCCAATCCCGCCACCGAGGGCGGCAGCACGATCGGTAGATCAATAACCAGTTCAATCCACGACCGACCACGGAAGCGCCAGCGCGCCAATGCGAAGGCGAGCGGCGTGCCAGTTAGCATGGCGGCCATAGTGCTCATGGTGCTGGTTGTCAGGCTCAGTTTCAACGCCGCCGCAGCTTGCGGCTCTACTAGTTCGCTGAGCAAATTAGGCGTCAGCCCTTGCATTAGCAATGCAGCCACCGGCAACCCAAGCAACAAAACCAAAAGCAGCCCAGGGCCAACCAGCAGCCAGGTCGAAAGTTTGGAGGAAATAGTTTTCATACCAATGAGTTAGGGTTTAGCCAGGGGATTAGGTGGAATATAGAAAATAGATGTACGCCAACCCGGCGGCAGCTCGGCCGACGCAGGCAATGGTTCCAAAAAAACGCTGCGAGCAAAATCCGGGCAATCCGCGTTTTCGTGTCCATAATAATCGTCGTTGTGATAATCCAAATAGGTATAAAGCGGGGAATAGCTGCCATTGTATTGGTAATACATCAAGTCTTGCGCGCTATCGGTTACGTGGCCGTTTTGATTATGCGCTGCGCAGCTGGGCACCATCCCCAATAAGTGCAGTACCTCGTGCAAGATTGTCATTTCAAAATAACCTGTGTAGTCCGCCGACTTGGTGAATTGGCGTGGGCAGGTGAGGTCGAGTTCAGGGTTGTACCCGCGCAACAAAAGCATCGCGGTCTGGCCTGCCCCGTCGGGTGGGTATTGGGCTATCCCGCAAAAGCCCAGGTCGCTTACAAAAAAACCATCGTAATGAACTACATAAAGCTTGTAGGTCGAATCGAAACCGCGTGTTTTGATCTCGTACTCCATTAAATTCAATACGTCTATGTCGAGGGTGCTGATTTGGTCTGCAGTGTAATCAAGCCGCATGAAGCTGACGTCAAGCTTGCCGTTATACGTATCGAAACGTAAGTGATGTTCCGTGTGGCTTTGCAACCAGCCGTTCATGGCATTGGCGGAAAGCTCGATTTGGCCGTCGATATCTAAAAAGGAGTCTTTGCCATCGCTAGGCAAGACGTAGATAAAGTGAATTTGATAGCCAGCCACTTCGTCGGGACGGTCTGTAGTGGTATACGGTTTATCGGTTTCGCGTTGGGGGGTTGGCTGCGGAGTAGATGAAGCGGCAGTGGGAGCGACCTGTGCGGCAGGGCCGCTACTTTCCGTCGGAGATAGTTCATTCTCATTCTGAGGGAGCACATCGACAAGAGATGGCTGGCCTGACCCAGGCACTGCCTGACAAGCAAAGCAAACCAGCACAAAAAAACTTGATGCGAACCGGATCGAGGTTGAACGCTGAGGAGATTGTGCCATTTGAAAGAAATTTGCAGGGCTAACGCGGATTATACCGCCAGCCCTTGAGCGCCCATTCGGAAACAAAAAAGAGGCGCTCAGAGAGCGCCTCTTTGCACGTGACTATCAAGTTCATTATTTCAGCGGGCTGATGATGATCGTCACCCCAGCTTCACCGACTGTGAATGTGCCACTCTTGGTCACACCATAGGCAGTGAAGAAGTAACTGTATGTGCCTAGCTCCACATTGAGGCGATTAAGCCCGGTAACTAGCTCGAACGAATAGTTGTTCGGTCCAAGCAGCGTAATACGCACGGGGAAAGCATAGTGGCTGCCAATGCGCAAGTTGGAAGGCGAACTTGTAATGGGCAACAGTGGGTGATTGGCGAGTTGTTCGCAGGCATACACAATCAGATTAGTAGTGCCATTCTTCAACACGCGCACCTCACCGGTAAGCGTGGTGCCGCAGGCATCGTAGGTATATGTGTAAAAGCCGGTTTGTATACCGAGGAAGCGATTGGAGCCCAGTTCAATGGCAAGATCATAATTCTGCGGCCCCACCATGCGCAGCGTGAGCGCCTGGCCCAGGTGGCTACTGACCACGAACTTGGCATACAAGGCCTCGTCAGCGCAAGTAACGATGTAGATCCAAGTGTGATCGTTCTCAACCTTGACTTCGCCACTTTGTTTCGTGCCGCAAACTGTGTAGGAATATTTGTAGGTGCCCTCAACGACGGTCTTTGCCCATTTGCCCGGCTCAAGGGTGAAAGTGTAATTCTTTGGGCCGGTGAGCGTGACCTTCACGTCGCTTTCGGTGTTGTTGTGGATGTTCAGATCCCAGCTGGTGGCGGCCAATGCCGGCGCCACCGCGCCAAGAGCGATGGCAAAGACTGTGAGCAACAAAAACAATTTTTTCTTCATTCGGCTTGCTCCATTTTTTTTAAGCTAGTCGATCTTGCACAAAATAACGTTGAGATGATAGCGACTCGAAATGTGAATGTCAACCAAACTGACAGGGTGTTTTCAGCGCCCGTAT
The DNA here is from genome assembly GCA_046716985.1 of Anaerolineales bacterium. Taxonomy (GTDB): domain Bacteria; phylum Chloroflexota; class Anaerolineae; order Anaerolineales; family UBA11579; genus JAMCZK01. The sequence goes on from JBKJWG010000140.1 coordinate 3,643, forward strand.
AATCCTCATCTCAGTCTTATGCGAGACCCAACGCAGCGCTTCTCCGATCGTGTAGAGAATTACAGCAAATATCGCCCGGGCTATCCGGAGGCCCTTTATACGTATCTGCGCGCGCC
>JBKJWG010000141.1:0-3294 GCA_046716985.1 Anaerolineales bacterium
CGGCAGAAGTGCGAGCGTGCCTAGAATCAGCAATAGCGGACCCACTGAAGCTTCATAACCCGGCGCATCGCCGATGCGACCGCCCTCGACGCCGGCAAAAGTTGCCCGCAGCGGCAGAACCAGCGCGTCCAGCCAATTGCCCTGCGGCGCAAATCCTTGATAGTAATTAAGGCGGAATGCATCCATCTCTCCGCCAGCCAGCAATAATGGGTAAAAAGGATTGCCGGTTGCTAGCGCGTTTCTGAGCAGCCAGGGCGCTGCGACAGCAAAGGCGGCAATTGCAAAGCGGCCGGAAGCGCGCCAATCGCGCCCACCGACCCAGAGAATTGCAAGTAGTCCTAGTGGCGCCAGCAGCCCCGCGCTATATTTGGTACCAAAGGCTAATCCCGCAAACACTCCGGCCCACATGGCGAATTCGGGTTTGGGTTTTTCCAGCCACAGATCCAAAAACAAGAGCATGCCCCAACCCATCAAAATACTTGTCCAATCCACATAAGCCGACGCAAGCGCGCCGGCTAACGACGAACCGCACAGCAAAGCTGCCACCGCAACCCACGCTCGCCGCGCGTCCAGTCGCGCAGTGAGGTGGCCGAGCAAGCCGATTGCCGCCAGCAGCCCCATACCCCAGCCCACCAGCGCGCCGTGCTGCGCTCCCAGCGCCCCAGCCCAAGTGATCAGCATATGAGGCAGCTGCGGATAACCAGAAAAGGTATTACTGGCCACATAGCCGATGTGACCTTGTGCAAGATAGATCTTTGGAAGGGTAAGCTGATAGACCAAGGCGTCGAAGCCAGTTGGCGGCGCTAAGGATTTGACTAAAGCAATTGCGAAAATCACCAAGCTCAGCCAGGCAATAACCCGTCCGAGTCTTCCGCTTGATTCCCAAAGGTTTTTGAAATCGGAAAAATCGGCCAGCCAAACGACTAAATCATTTCGTAACCAAACACCAAGTGCAAGCAAGGTGAACCAGGCGACCAGGACGCTCGTCCCTAGTGTCGACCCCACCAGCAAATAAACCAAACTCAATATTCCTAATCCCAGCGCGGCCCGCGCCGCCAGCCGCGCAAGCGGCGGCGCCTGCAGGCGCAAAAGCATCCTGCTGCCTAGCGCGCCGCCGAGGACGAACAAAGTTGCGGCAATGAAAATATCGCGCAAGGCGGCTGCGATTTGCAGCCCGAATTCGGGAGTGAACGGGCGATGGAAAGCATAGTAGATCGCCAATCCCGACGCGACCCAGATTAGGATGACTGCGACCAACCCAAATTGTGATTTTTGTTTACGTGGCATCTTAAGCAGTTCTAGGCTTCTTTAGGCTTGGCTGCACCGGTCTCTGCGCCCACCAGCGCAACCAATATAGATTGAGCAGCAAGAAGATGGGCGCGGGGAAAAGCATTACCAAGTTTTCCCGGAATTGCGGGCCGGCTTGCAACGTAAACAGGAACAACGCCCACAGACCTACGAACAATACTCCGAGATCGAACCAGACCAATCTTTCTCCCGCCGCTCCCACGCGCTGCTGCCATTGCGCAAAGATCAATGGCAACACAAGCACCAAGATCGCATAGTTAGCGGACGTTGCCGGAACGCCAACCAACGGCCCGATCGCCAGGGTCAAGCAAACGGCCCATAAAAACCAGTCGAAGTCTTTGCGTAGCGCGCCAAACCATTCATAGACCAACAACAGACCGAACGTTAGATTCAAGACCCATCCAACGGCTCGACCGGGGTCGCCCCACCACTGAGAAAAAATCCCGGCTAAGGTTGCTGGTGGAGAGTAGCTCTGATAGAGAAAAGCCTGCGCAATATTTTGAGTCAGCCAGTTTGGCTGAAGGACAAAGGAAACTCCAAGCAAAATAACTAGGCTTGCGAAGAACGCCCAGAAAACCGTTTTGCGTTTTTGGGATAGGCACCAGATTAACACGAATGGCAGGACCAGCACCACCATTTGCGGTTTGATCGTGCTCAAAGCGAATAGCAAGCCGGCCAACCCGTCGCGGCCGCGGCGCAACGCGAGCAGCCCTAGCGTCATCAGCGCGCCCACTAAGATAGCCGCGTTGCCATCCACCAGCGGCTTGGCAGCATGGAACCAAGCCAACCCGAAAAACAAAAAGGCCGCCAGCGGCCATCGCCCGGGTCTCCAACCGCTCAACGCGATGGCGCTGATCACCGTGGCGACAATGGCAACCTCCTGAAACGTGATCCACATGGCGCGCGCTATTGCATAATCGCCGACCAAAGCAAACGGCGCGAAGAAAAGCATGGAGTAAAAGGGATAAGCGAACAACGCCTGGTCCTCCCCTTCTTGCGCAGCGCGGCCATATATTTTTTCTTGAATGGCTAAGGTGGTCTCTGGGCTATATGGATTTTGTCGGTTGGTTAGATGTAAGTGCGTTCCCAGCCAGCGCGGCAAGAAATCATTTCCTCCTGGGCTGCTACGGGCGAAGCGTAAATTAACGAAGACCAACGCGGACAATAAAGCAAAGCCGAACAAAATAAGAAGGGTCGCTCGCGGCAAGCCGGCGCAGCGCATCACTCATCGCTCTGCCATGGCCCACAAGTTAAGGCCAAATTCAAAATAACCGAAACGCACACGCTTCATCTCGAAACCTGCGCGCCCGAAATACCAACCTAGCAGCGGCAGCGTGTAGGCAAAGACGTGCTCATTGATCTCTTCTTCACTCACCAAACCCAAACGCGCCATCATGCGCAGCAACCCATCCGACCATGCCGCCGGCGTAGTCAGGATCAGGCGGCCGCCCGGCTTTAGCGCGCGGTGCGCCTCCTGCAGCAAGCGCTCCAGACTATCAGGATTGATATGCTCCGCCACCGCCAACATAGTCACCACATCAAAATAGCGCGGCTTGAAAGGCAACCTGGGTCGCTTGTTTAGATCAAGAATGTGCCAGTTGATCTCGTGATGATTTACAGATGGCGACAACTGGTCGACCGCAAATTTTTCTTTGAAAGCAGTGTGAGCTAAAAAATATGGATAAGAGCCGCAGCCCACGTCGAGAATGCGGCCGTTACGCATCTTGGTAGGAATAAGCTGGTTAGCCTTGGCGGCCCGCTGGCGCGAGAGGAATGGCTCGAGCAAACCATGCCCGCGGGTCACAGCAACAGCTTTGCTTACTTTAGTTGCCATCTGGCTCAGCGCCCAAATAACACGGAAACATCATCCTGATACAACAAATGCCAACCTTGGCCTTCCAGCAACTTGGCCACCGCCCAGCGCGGCTCCAACAACACCAAACGCACGTCCCATTTGTTAAGGTTTTCCTGCCAACCGTCGTCAGC
>JBKJWG010000142.1:0-6062 GCA_046716985.1 Anaerolineales bacterium
ATGATGCACACTTCGCCTTTGAAGTCGATCATCGACTTGCTGTCAAAGTTCTTGGGATCGACGATGGCCGAATACACATTTGTAAAGATTTTGAACTCGTCGGCCACGCGGATGTCGTAGCCATAAGAAGACACGCCGTAAGAGATCACACCCTTGCGCACCTGGTTGGGTTCGAAAGGCTCGATCATGCGATGCTCGCGCGCCTGCTGTTCGATCCAGTGGTCGGGTTTCAGTCCCATCTCAAGGCTCCTCGCTCAGGTCGGGGTTCCAAATGCTGTTATCAAAAATGAACTGTAGAAATTCGGCGCTCTCGGCGGCATCGGCGAAGCGCGGCTTGGCAAAATCAACGAACACGATCGGGATCAACTCCGAGCCAATGTAACGATTGTCATAGAAGACGTGGCGGGCGAGCATGGCGTGCGAGGTATTGTAGCCGCAGTAGTCGCAGCCGCTAATTTGATCGAAGAAAAGGTTACCCAAGCCGTAGGTGATAAAGGAGTCTTCGTCGGTGAACTCAACCCCTTGTGGCACGTGCGCCTGGCTGCCGCTCACGATGCTGGCGCCGGCCAGCGCAATGGGGCGAAATGCTTTGATCAGACCCGGCTGGGGCACGTAGATGGGGACCTCATTGTGTTGGAAGGTGACGATGACCAAATAACCGTGCGCCACAAGATCGCGCACCTGGTCTTGCATGTAGTCGTAATCGCAGGCCCAAGTGCCGGGATAATCTTCGCGGGCGGAGGCATAGCCACCGCCTTTGCCATTGCAGCCGATGAAAGCAATTTTATTGCCGTGGTCTTCGAGCTTGAGTGGCAACTTAGCTTCGTCGATGTTGGCGCCACCGCCGTAGTAGGGCCAGCCGCGTTCTTTATAGAGGTCGAGCGTGTAGAGCATGGCATCGCGCGACCAATCGTTGAAATGGTCTCCGGTCAGTTCGATCACGTCCGCGCCGACTGCATCGAGCAGATCGATGTAGCTGGCATCGCTGCAGAAAACGAGCGTTCGTTGGCTCGGGTTGGGCGGCGGGCAATCGCGGGCGAAGGGCACCTCGTTGCTAATGTGGGCGATGTCAGCTTCGCGCATCAGCGGGCCGATATCTTCGGCCGGATACTCGATGCCTTTGCGCTCCATCTCCCAGGCTGTGGCGCGCACCAGCGCAGTCACACCGGTCAAGATGACCGTGGTCAGCTTCTCAGGATCGCGGTTGCTAGCGGGCGCGAGCGGCGCAGCGCTTTGCGGGCCGAAGCGCTGCAGCGCTTCCGCGACAAGGGCTTGGTCACCGCTGAGGCCGATGGGGACATTGAGCACGTAAGTGGAGGCATCGAAGTTTTTCCAGAGTGGGGATTGACCGGCGACCATAAGCACTTTCCATTTCGGGGCGAGATCTTCGAATGGCACTAGCGCCCACGATGGTTGGGCGGCCCAGGCGGCATCCAGCAAGTTTGCAGATTGCTCAACTTGCACCGCACGCGCGGCCGGCTCACCCCACCAAGCTGTAAAAACCGCATCGGTTTCGGCGGTCATCATCAAAGGCAGATTGGCAAAGGGGCCGGCGCTTTCGCCGCGCCAGGCAGCCTGCAGATCGTTCAAGCTGACTTCTTCGGTGAGAGTTGGGAATGGGGCCACTAGCGCGTAGACCCAGTGGGCAATGGGTTCACCTTCGTTGACGGCGATAGACAATTGAGCTTGGGCGCGGTCAGCAGTTGTGGCTGCGCCTTCGGGCAAGACAAGCTGATCGCGCAGGGCGGCAGGCAGCGCCGGCGAAAGCCACCAGGTGGCGATAGCTTGCCCCTCGCTAGCCTCACCCTTTTCCAGCACGACCTGCAAAAGTGGAACAAGGGTGCCGGGGTGAAATGGGGTTAATGTGGTGGCGGGATTGTTAGCAATGGTTGCTGCAGCGGGCATGTTGCAGCCGGCAGCCAAAAGCAGGATCGCAGTTAATGCGGAAAAATAGTTTAGCTTCGATGTGAGCATGATGAGAGCTTAACTTAGCGTTTCAAAATCCGCCGCGTTTTTTAACTTGCTTATCGATTTCGGCTTGCAGCTTGGCGGCTTTTTTCTCCAGTGCGCGCAACTCAGTAAGCAATTTCGTACCTTGGGCATTTGCTCCAAGGGAGTTCAGGTTGATGCGCACGTTCAGCGCGGCGCCGCGCAAGCTGGCGTCGGCCAGCGCGGCGGCGGTGCCGGCGTCGCTGATGGCGTTGGTGTTGCCGAGCTCGGCCGCCTGGCGGGCCAGTTCGAGGCAATTCACCGCCAAGCGTGCGACTGCGAGGGGTTGGCGGGCAGCTTCCAGCGTGGCGGCTCGCAGAGTTTTCGCGCGGGCGGTCTGATCTTTTTTCGTTTCCTTAGGCATTTTGAGCGCAGCCATCACAGCTTCGAAAGCAGCCGCGTCTGTTTTGACGGCGCGACTGAACTCAGCGCGCAGCGCGTCGGCCTTCTCGATCAGGACGGCCATTTGCGCATCGACCTCAGCGTATTTCTTCTTGCCGCGCGTCAGGCGCGCCACCATCGCCACCAACGCGGCAGCCATGGCGCCCGCTTGGGCGGCAGCCGAGCCGCCGCCGGGCGTTGGGTCAGCGGAGGCCAGCGCTTCCAGGAAGGCGTCCTCGCCAGCTTGGACTGCATCGGCTTTGGCGGCCGACTGCATGCGGCGTTCAAGCACCTGCCGGCGATCGAAATCTTTCAGCTGCAGATACCAGGCGGCGGCATCCTCCAGGGCCTCTTGCGGGATCAAGCCGATCAACTCGCTGCGCAATATTTGCGTGCCATGGCGGATGGCTTCGCGGCGGATCAATTCGACAGCGCGAGCAACGGGCGTCTTGCGAAAATTCGTGAGGTTCATCGAGACTTGCGCCTTACCGTCCACGAGGAAGCCGGCGCCTTTGACGAAGCGCAGCCCGCCCGAGGAATGGCGCACGGCCTTAGCGATCTTCTTGGCGATCTCGACATCATCGCTGTCGAGGTAGACGTTGTAGGCGATGAGAGGGGCACGCGCGCCAATGGCGACCGCGCCGGCCTTGCCGAGTTTGGCAGGGCCGAAATCCGGCTTGCGGGTAGGATCTTTGGCAATCGTTTCGCGGATGCCTTCGTATTCACCGCGGCGAACATCTTCAAGGTTGCGGCGGTCGTCGCGGGTAGCGGCTTCTTCATATAAGTAGACAGGGATGTTCAATTCAGAGCCGACGCGTTTGCCTAAGCGGCGCGCTAGCTCGACGCAATCCTGCATAGTGACGCCGGAGATAGGGATAAAAGGAACCACGTCGGCGACGCCCATGCGCGGGTGCTCGCCTTTGTGCTGGGTCATGTCGATTAGTTGAGAAGCTTTGGCGATGCCGCGAAAAGCGGCCTCTTCCACCGCTTTGGGATCGCCGACGATGGTGATCACGCTGCGATTGTGATCGGGATCGGAGCTGCGATCGAGCAGGGTGACGCCATCGACTTCTATGATAGCGGCGACGATGGCGTCAACGACTTCTTTGCGGCGGCCTTCGGAAAAATTGGGGACACATTCAACAATTTGCTGCGCCATCCGGGCTCCGATCGGGCTGATTATACCTGCGGGCACATGTTGCAAAAATCAAGGCTAAGGCGAGGCCAAGTGCACATGTAACATGTAACATCGAGACACAGACATGTTACACGTTGACAAAGTTCTACCGACGCGCCACACACAGTATCGGTACAACTTGACAAAAGATGAGTGGGATGTGGGTTGGAGCGTAATTTCAGGTAGTTAGACATGGCCCAAGGGACTCCTCCCCGTTCGCTCCGCTCAGGGCTGCGGCGCGCTCGGAGTGACAGAGTTATTAATGCCAGAGTTTTGCTTTTAGTCGGCAGAATGAGGGGCTATGTCAAGCTAATGAATAGGACTTCCCGCTTGACAAGCGTGATCAAATTTCATTGTAGGGGTGGGTCTTAGACCCGCCCCTACGGCATTTATTCATGAGTGTTGAAGGGTGGGGGAAGGAGGATTAGGCATGGCCCAAGGGACTCCTCGCACCGCTCGGAGTGACAGATTTTAGATCTTGCCCTTCAGGTCTTCGGGGCGCTTGGGGCCGACGGATCGGATCAGGTCGCGCGCGGCGTCGACTTTGTCCCACACGTTCCAGAGCAGCACACCGCGCAGGTTGCCTTCATCCAGATAATAGATCACGCCTTTCTTGTAAGGCTCTTCTTTCCAATCTTCGACCATGGTCAACCTGGAATCCAGGCGACCGACGGCTTCGTAGCCAAGTTCGAAGAGGTCAGAATAAAACATGGGGATGTGATCGTAGGGCGTGGGCGCGAGGGCCATGTTGAGCCCGGCGGTCTTGCCCATGGTGTTGGTGTTGTCTTCGTGTTCGACGCGCAGGCGGCCGCCTAAATAATTGTTGCTGAAATTGGCGACATCGCCGGCGGCGAAGATGTCGGCGTGGCTAGTTTGCAGATCTTCGCCGACCAGGATGCCGTTCTCCACGTCAAGTCCCACTTGCTGGGCAAGTTCGACGTTGGGCTGGATACCGATGCCGGCGACAACATGATCGGCCTGCACTTTGGCGCCTTTCTTGGTTTGCACTTCAACGCCTTTGCCAGCAGCAGTCACGGCGGTCACTTCTTCACCACTTAGAACCGTAACGCCTTTCTCTTTGAAATAGCCATTGATGTATTCGACCATGGCAGGCGGGAAGATGTTTTGGCAAATGCCCTTGCCCGGAAAGATCATGGTGACCTGGCGACCTTGCATCGATAAGGCCGCGGCCAACTCGGAACCGATGAAGCCGCCGCCAATGACGACGAAGCTGCCGTCCTGATCGGACTCGGCGCGCAGGGCTTCGTAATCCTTGAGCGTGCGGAAATAGCGGATGTGGTCTTTGCCGAAAGGCAATTCGCGCGGCCGGCCGCCGGTGGCGAGCAGCAAGCGCTTGTATTCGTATTGGATGCCCTTATCATCGGTGACGATCTTCTTGAGCGGGTCGATGGAAACGACGCGCTGATTGAGATACAGATCGGCGCCGCGGCTAGCGGTCTGCCGCCAGATCTTTTCCAGTTTCTTCTTGCCGCTCCACAAGCCCTTGGTCAGCGGGGGGCGATCATAAGGCGGATAATCTTCGCCGCCGATAAGGGCGATGTTGCCGGTCTCATCGACGGAGCGAATGCCTTGAATGGCTGAATCGGCAGCCATGCCGCCGCCGACGATAATGTAGTTGTAGAGCTTCATCGTTCCTCCGCAAAAAATTCAGAAAAACAGCGCAAGAGCCCAATTGTAGGTCAAAATAGCTGGCTTATTCCTTGCAACCTTTGTATAACAAACGAGATGGCGCAAACAGCGTTATCTCATTCCCACTCATGCGCAAGGCGATCTTTTCCTTTGTTTTGGTCTTAGCCATCCTGGCCTGCAACTTCCCCACCACTCAATTAGGCAGCTCGGCCGCACCCACCCTTGGACAGGAGCTAGAAAGTACGCCATTGGGCGCGGCTGTGCCGCCGCCCACTCTGCCGGCAACAAGGGACCCGAACGAGCCAATCCTTACCCCCACCCCGGATGCGCCGCACGGGCAGCCGACAATGCGCAGCGAAGCGGAAGAATATGTTGTGCGGCCCGGCGATATTCTGAGCGCGGTCGCCGAGCGTTTCGGCGTGACGCTGGAGGAGCTGATCGCGGCCAATCAGCTCGTCGATCCCAATCAATTGGAAGTCGGGCAGATCTTGCTCGTCCCGGCCCAATCGCCTGAGAGTCTGGGACCCAGTTTCAAGATCCTGCCGGATTCCGAATTGGTTAACGGGCCATTTGCTTTATTTTTCAACGTGAACGACTTTGTCGAATCGCAGCCCGGTTATCTCAAACAGCATCGCGAGGAAGTGGACCAGCAGTTCCTGACCGGGGCACAGATCGTGCAACGCGTGGCCACCGAATATTCCGTGAACGCGAAGCTGCTAATGGCTTTGCTGGAATATCAGAGCGGCTGGCTGAGTGATCCCAATCCTGCGACCTCGACTCTGAATTACCCGATGGGCCGCCCGGATGCGTGGCGGGCCGGTATGTACCGCCAGCTTTCGTGGGCGGCCGACAATTTGAATAAAGG
>JBKJWG010000143.1:0-7286 GCA_046716985.1 Anaerolineales bacterium
ACCTGGCGCGCATCGCCATAGTATTTGCGTGCCTCGGTCAGGAACTCGATGCCGGTCATACCTTGCATGCGCTGATCGACTAAAAAAAGGGCTAAGGGGGAGTTTCGCTGCTTGAGCTTTTTGACCAACTCCAGGGCGTCCGTGCCAGAGGCGGCCTTGAGCACACGATAATCCTTGGCGTATTTCGCCTGCAGGTCGCGTTCTACTGCATTGAGCACCTGGATTTCGTCATCAAGCACCAGAATGACCGGTTTAGCCATAAATTGGATTGTGGAAAGGGAGATTAACTAGTCAAAGCGGTTTCGGGCCCAACGCGGACAACCCACACATCCACACGTTCACTTTTGCCTTTGAGTTCCAGGCTGCGTTTCTCCAACCCGCTTGTATCCAGCCCGGCTCTTGGGGCCATGGCGCTGCTAACTAAGATTTCGCCAGGCTTGGCCGCCGAAGCCAGCCGCGCCGCCGTGTTGGCTGTGTCACCCAGCATGGTAATTTCGCTCAGTCCCTCTTTGCTGCCCACGGCACCAATGAAGGTAGGACCGATGTGAATCCCTACTCCGACCGGCACCCAAGGACCACCCGGGTCGGCATGCCCGGTGGCTTTTAGGATGTCGATTGCTGCTCGCAAGGCTTTCTTCGGGTGCTCCGCTCCGGCCAAGCCGGGCACAAAGTAACCCGAAACTTCATCGCCGATCAATTTATCGATAAACCCCTGCTGCAGCGCCAGCTTGTCGCTGGCCGCACTGAAGAAGCGGTTGATCAGCTTCCCAAATTCGACCGGGGTGGTTTTTTCGGCTAAGGTAGTCGACCCGCGTATATCGGCAAAAAGAAGCGAAGCCTCCACTTCTACGCCAGCATTGTTCTGTTTGACGAAACTTTCGCAGTCCGAGCATATGCTGGGGTGGGATCGTGAGCGATCCTTGCCAAGCGCCCGCATGAGGGGCGCTCCTATTCCTTTGAAAGGGGCGTAACACGAAACGCAGCGAGGGTTGGATGGGATTATCTTGAGCAAACCCAACCCAATCAACATCATCGGGCGCATTCTTAGCGGCGCTTGGCGCATCAAACCGCTATGACCTTCAAGCAAGTAAATACGCCAAATATCATTGGCAGTTAATTCTTCGCGCTTCTTCTCATTTGTAGGATCACCCATAGGAGTTGCCTAAATCCAATTATCACCTCATTTTACCTATTTTCAAGGCGATGCCGCGACAACGCCGCCGTGGGCCAGGCGCTCGACAAACTGCGCCTCGCCTGCCAAGGAACTGAGAACACGATGCCCTTGTTGCTGGATGCAGTGCGCGCTTACGCGACGCTGGGCGAGATTATGAACGTTATGAAGGAAGTGTTCGGAATCTCCGAGGAGAGCACGCAGTTATAGTCGTCTCCTCACTTGTCAATCGAAGAAAAGTATTTCAGGCCGCAAGAAGGATAATCAAAGGCAAAGCAACTAAACTTGGTTTTTGAAGTGCAGAAAATATTTGTAAATTTCAATACTCAATTCAATCCCAGATTCCTCAAAGTATTCAAGCCGGACATTATAGGTCCCGTCGCCCCTATGATCACTGCCTAAAAAGACTCTATTTGCTAATCATTCATCGACAGACCACTCTACCCCTCCGTTAATCCTTCGCACAGGTCCAGGTCCAATTCAATGCCCCCTTGACGTTCAAGTTCCCCTGCTGATTTACGGCCACGCCGCAGGCATTGCCCGTGGCTGTGTATGTATACTTACCTACGCCCATCATGACTTTTGTTTTGCCCGGTGGAACAGTGAAGCGATAGTTAGCTCGCCCCGAGAATACGAAATAAAGTGTCCCGTCCGTCTGATTAACTATCACAACCCGAACTTCATCCTCGCCAATATTCGTGCACTTCGGCAGTGTCAGTGTATCGCCGGCTTTTTTAACCGAGAAAGTTCCTGAGTTTTTGCCGCACTGCTGATAGGTGTATTTGTATGTACCGGGCAATAACTCGAAATTATTCTTCCCGACGCCAACTTTCAAGGTGGTTTTTTCCGGGCCTGTCAGGGAAAGTGTGACAGCAAAGCCCGTTTTATTGTTGATCACCACCTTGACCCTTTCCGCCAAGTCTAACGGAGCTGCCAACGCCGAAATGATCGAGGTGGCCAACAAGGTAACGACTATGCAAAAAATAAGCGAAGCCTTCAGCTTATTCATGTTTCCTTCTTTTCCTCTTCACAAGAAACGGTCAATTATGGCGAATTTGGTCTGGGGCTAGGCGCTCAACGCAACCCAATCATATTCAAAACCGCCACAAGGAGTCAATCATTCGCTTTCAACTGCAAACTCACCTAATTAACATCGCACCTGAAGGCTAGTATTTTCCCTGGTTACGTGGCGCCCCAAAACTTTTTAAAACGCAAGCATCCTCGACATTTCAAAGTATTCCAAGTTTGCTTCCCTTTGATTTGTAGTTACCTTCTCCAGCGGCACGTTCTCCATATCGCGGCCGCGCAGTGCCACCATCACGTCCGTCTGCCCGGCCAGCAGCGCATCCACCGCCTTGACGCCCATGCGGCTGGCCAGCAGCCGGTCGAAGGCGCTCGGACTCCCGCCGCGTTGGATATGGCCCAATATCGTCACCCGCGTCGAAAAGCCCACCTGCAGCTCGTCCAGCGCCCGCGCCAGGTCGCCGATCTTCACCTTCGCCCCCTCCGAAACGATCACGATCGAGTGCGTCTTGCCGCGCTTGTGGGCGTCCTCCACGCGGGCCGCCACCTCGGCGATGGTTTGCTCCTTCTCAGGGATCAGCACCACCTCTGCCCCGCCGATCACCCCGGCCATCACCGCCAGGTATCCGCAATTGCGCCCCATCGTCTCGATCAGGAAAGCGCGCCGGTGCGAGGAGGCCGTATCGCGTAACTTATCCACCGCGTCCGTGATGGTATTGAGCGCCGTATCGACGCCGATCGCCATATTGGTGCCCCAAATATCATTATCGATAGAAGCCGGCACCCCCACCACACGCGCGCCGCGCGCCGCCAGCGCCCGCGCGCCGCGCATCGTGCCGTCGCCGCCAATGGCGACGAGCGCATCGATGCCCGCCTTGTGCAGCTGCGCTACGGCCTTCTCCTGCCCGGCCTCCGTGCGGAACTCCTCGGAGCGGGCCGTACCCAATATCGTGCCGCCGCGCTGGATAATGCCTCCCACATCCCGCGGCGACATCGGGCTCCAGTTGCCACTCAGCAGACCGGAGAAACCTTGGCGTATGCCGATGACCTCGCAGCCATTGAACAGCGCGGTGCGCGCCACTGCCCGGATGCACGGGTTCATCCCGGGCGCATCCCCGCCGCTAGTGAGCACTGCAATACGTTTCATTTCAGCCATGGCGCCTTGTATATAACACACGCGCCTCAACTAAGTGTCATTCTATGGGGCTGGAGCTCTGCATGCTATAATGATTCTCCTATACGCCAAGGAGAATTCGATGGACCTAAGCCATTCCTCCCATAAGAATTGTGAACTCGTAAAGGTCACCGGCCGCATCGATTCAGCCACCTCCGGACAGTTGGAGGAGCTGATGAAAAAAATTCACGACGGCGGCCACTTCAATATCGTAATGGACATGAGCGACGTGGAATTCATGTCCAGCCGCGGCCTGTGGGTGCTGATCGAAGCCAAGAAGGCCGCCAAAAAGAACAAGCGCGGCCAGATCGTGCTGGCGGCCGTGCCCGAGAAAATCAAGAGCGCACTCGAGCTGGTGGGCTTGTCCAGCTACTTCACCCTGTTTGACGACGTCGTGGGGGCTGTAGGCAGTTTCTGATCGTTGTCCGTTATGCCCACCCGCATATTTCCAGGCCGCAACGATTCTCTTGCGGACCTAAGTGAATATGTCTCCGAGCAGGCAGCCGCGGCCGGATTGAACGAAAAAGAGATCTATGCCGTGCAGCTGGCCGTGGACGAAGCCGCCTCCAACATTATCGAGCACGCTTATGGCGGTGAAAATCGGGGAGATATCGAATGCACCTGCACCGTTGGCAAAAACGAAATCGAGGTCGTTTTGAAAGACCAGGGTAAGTCCTTCGTTCCTGAAGAGATACCCGAGCTACGCGTGGGCGTTCCCCTGGAGGATTTCGGCCCGCGCGGGGCCGGGCTTGTGCTCATGAATAAGCTCATGGATGAGGTGCGCTTTGAATTTCTTGAGGGCGGCAATGTGCTCACCATGGTCAAACGTAAAAAGGGATCCGCCTGAATCAGATACAGTCCATGCCAGCTAAGAAGAAAGCCAACCCCGCGCTCGCCCGCCAACGCAAGGCGGCCCAGAAAGCGCGCCTGGCTGGCAAGTGGGTAATTGCGCTCGCCAACTATACGCGCGCCCTAAAACACAAGGGGACGCCGGCCTCAATAAAGATGGAATTGCTTCAAGGGCGTGTAGAAGCCTTCGGAGCCATTGGGAATTTGCGGGGCCAGGCTGCGGATTTGGAAAAGCTCGCCGCTCTGCAAAAGCGCCACTTACAAGCAGCAGCCGGGGAAAATACGCAACTTAGCGAAGAGGTCAAGCGGCGCAACGCTGAACTGGCCGTGATCAACAGCGTACAGGAAGCGATGGCCAAGCGGACTGATATTCAGGGTATTTATGAGGCGGTGGGAGAGAAAATCAAAGATATCTTCGACGCCCAGTCAGTGGTTTTGACTACGTCTGACCCTGCATCCAACCTCACCATGTACCACTACGTCTACGAAAAAGGTGAGCGTCTTTATCCTAATCCCCAGCTCTTTACCAGAAAAAGGCGGCTACTGTATTCCATTTCCAGACACAAGACCTGGGTTATCAACGAGGATTTTGACGCAAAGGCGAAAGCATTTGACATGAAAACCGTTGCGGGCGAAATGCCCAAGTCCGCAGTGTTTGTCCCCGTGGTGGTGGCGGACAAACGGATTGGTAGCATTTCAATTCAAAATATCGATAGGGAAAATGCTTTTAGCCCATCTGACGTTCGCCTACTGGAAACGCTGGCCAACAGCATGTCCGTTGCGCTAGAAAACGCGCGCCTCTTTGATGAGACTAATCAACGTAACGCTGAACTGGCTGTGATAAACAGCGTACAGGCTGCGTTGGCGGAAGAATTGGACATCCAGACCATCTATGACATTGTTGGTGAAAAGTTACGTGAGATCTTTAATGTAGGCGCTATCACGATCAATGTCTATGATTTGGATGCAAATACAAATTCCTATGTATATGGATTTGAAAGCGGAAAACGCACTCCTAATATTACAGTACCGATCAACGAGCTCCATCGCTTCGTTTTAGGCCAAGAGGGACCCTTTTTACTTAATAGCGGCGCCCAACAATTCTTTAAACGATTTGGCGCTAAAGCCCCGCAAGGCAAATTGCCTAAATCGGCATTGTCTGTTCAACTGCGCGGAAAAACCAAACAGATCACTGCAGTCGTCCTCATGGATATTGAAAATGAGAATGCATTCACGCAATCAGATGTTAGGTTGCTAGAAACTCTAGCCAACAGCATGCAAGTGGCGCTAGAAAATGCGCGCCTCTTTGATGAAACCAATCAGCGTAACGCCGAGTTAGCCGTGATTACCGGCGTGCAGGATGCGCTAGCAAAAGAGATCGACTTGAAGGGCATTTACCGGGCGGTTGGCCAAAAAGTACTTGAGATCTTTGACACACAAACTGTAACGATTAGATCTTTTGATGTGAAAGAAGGTATTAGTTATTTCGATTATGCCTACGAAAGAGGGAAGGAATGGACCATTCCGTCCTACCCGACAAGTGGGATGATGAAATACCTAGTAAAACTTGGGAAGCCATATTTGCTTAATGAGGGCTTTCAGCAGTTCTTACGCAAACATAGGAGCGTGATCCCAGCGGGAGAACCGCCAAAATCGTTCATATTCGTGCCCTACAAGAAAAAAGGTCCATTGGAAGGGGCAATCACCATTGAGGATATGGACCACGAGCATGCATTTACGCAGTCTGACGTGCGTCTGCTGGAGACGATTGCCAACAGCATGTCAGTGGCCCTCGAAAACGCGCGGCTGTTCGACGAAATACAGAAGAGCAACCGTGAAATCACACAGACACTCGAGCAGCAGAGCGCTACCAGCGAGATCCTGCGCGTCATGGCAAATTCCCCGACCGAGATCCAACCTGTCCTCGATGCGGTGGCCGAAAACGCGGCCAAATTGTGCGAGGCCGACGATGTCCAGATATATAGCGTGGAAGCAGATCGGCTTAAACAGGTTGCGCATTTTGGCCCCTTGCCCGCCTTACGAGATGCTGAGAGCCTACCGCTTGTACCCGGATTGGTCGCCGGGCGCGCCGTTTTGGAACGGAGAACGATTCACACCGAAGATGCCAGCAAATTATCCAAGGCTGAGTATCCAGACAGCGTGAAGCTGCAAAAGCGCCTAGGTCATCGCACCGTTTTGGCTACGCCACTGCTTCGTGAAGGGAAGGCAATCGGGCTGATCGCCGTGCGCCGCAACGAGGTGCGCCCATTCACAGAGAAACAGATCGCGCTGCTTGCCACTTTTGCCGATCAAGCCGCGATCGCCATCGAGAATGTGCGCTTGTTCGACCAACTGCAGACGCGCAACCGCGAAATCACTGAAGCACTGGAATTACAAACTGCGACGAGTGACATCCTGGAGGTCATCGCCAGTTCTCCGGAGGACATCAATAATGTTTTGCGCACTATCGCCGAAAAGGCGGCCCATCTCATAAAATCTGATGACGCAGTTATTGTATATGTCAAAGGTGGTGTCTTTGAAGTCCGTGCTCATGTTGGTTCTATACCATTCCTCAAACTGGGAGAGGGCACCCAATTCAACCGTGAAACGGTTACGGGAAGAGCCATTATCGACGGGAAAACAATCCAGGCGATCCATAACCCCAAAGGCAAAAAATCTGAATTTCCCCTCGGGGATAAAACAGCTAAGCAGTTTGGCTATGCACTGACGTGTGCCGCACCACTGCTGTTCCAAGGAAAAACGATTGGGGCGATCATGATTAGGCGCCTCAAACCGACCCTGTTCACAGAGAAGGAAATATCGCTGCTGCAAAGCTTTGCCAATCAAGCCGTGATCGCGATTGAAAAAGCACGCCTGTTGAGCGAAACAAAGCGGCTCTTGGAGGAAACTACTCAGCGCAACGCCGAGCTGGCGGTGATCAACAGCGTGCAGCAAGGCCTGGCAAGCAGCCTCAAGTTCCAGGAAATAATTGACCTAGTCGGCGAGAAAGTGGGCGAGATCTTCAGCGCTGATACCGTGGTTGCCCTCATGTACGACGCGCAACGAGAT
>JBKJWG010000144.1:0-9537 GCA_046716985.1 Anaerolineales bacterium
ACACATAATCATCTGCGCTGTTCAATATGAGGTTGATGCGCCCGTTGGACACGGTCACGCTGGCATTGTCGTCGCTGCTGGTAGACCAGGGCCCCGCGTCGGAGAAGTCATCCTCAAGCAGGAGGTCGCCCAGGCCCCCGCGCAGGTCCGCCGTCGGGCTGGGCGCTACGGTAGGAAAAGGCGTGCGCGTCGGCGTCGGCGGGAACCACACGACAGTGGACGTGGCGCTTGGGCTGGGCAACGGCGTCTCGGTTGGCGGCAGCGCAGCTCGGGCTGGGAAACATGCACTGCAAACCAGTAAGAGCCCGCCGGCAGCCAGCGTCTTAGTAATAACAAGGCGAATATTCACAAGGCGTTATTATAGCGACGCAGTCATTCGACCGCCGCCGAGTAGAATGAGCATCAGCTAAAAGGAAAATACATGCGAATTTTGGTGCGCTCCAAGATCCACAAGGCCACGGTCACCGAAGCCGACCTCAATTACGTCGGCAGCATCACCATTGACGAGGATCTAGTCGAGCGCGCCGGCCTGTGGCCCGGCGAGAAGGTGCTGGTGGTGAGCAACACTACCGGGGAGCGCTTGGAGACCTACGTCATCGTCGGTCCGCGTGGCAGCGGTACCATCACCATGAACGGCGCCTCAGCCCACGTCATCAAAAAGGGTGAAAAGATCATCATCATGGCCTTTGAGATCAGCGACAAACCCGTCGAATCGACCTTTATCTTGGTGGATGAAAAGAATAAATTCGTTCGGTATTTGTAACCACCCGGCATCTCTCTGAGTACTGAATCACCAACGTACGGGCGCAGCAAGCTGCGCCCGCTTTTGCCTGTCATTTGGGCGCAGCGAAGGATCCATCCGTCTTCTCATGGATACGATCCTCTGTCGCAACCAATGTCCGGCCTGTCATTCTGAGCGCAGCGAAGAACAATCGCTGCCTACTTTCTGCCCCTCAATGCAATCTTTTTCCATTTTGTCATTCCGAGCGAGGGCGTTTAGAGGCCGCCTTTGGCGGCCGCTGCCCGACGAGGAATCCGTGAGACGATAATTTAATAATAAAGAAATTCTGAACTATTCCCTATTCTATTTCTTATACCTCTCCCTGATATTCGGCACCAAATATTCTTCAAAACACCGCTTCAATCCATAGTCCGGCGCCAAGCCCCAGTCTTTGCGCGCCGCGCTGTCGTCGATATCCATCGGCCAGCTATCCACGATCCCCTGGCGCTGCGCATCCGGCGCATAGGTAATTTCCGCGCCGGGGAAAGCGCGCAACACCTGTTGGCGAAAATCCTCTGCCGACAGACTAAAGCTGGTCACGTTGTAGACCGTGCGACTCAGCTTGGCGATCGGTGCCTTCGTCAGACTCAACAGAGCCTTGACCGCATCCGGCATGGCCATAAAGGCAATCGTTGTGTCCGGGCGCACGAAACAGGCATACGGCTCGCCTTTGGCCGCCGCGTGCAGCATCTCGGGTCCATAGTCGCTGGTGCCGCCGCTGGGTAGCGTATGCGCGCTGATCAGCCCGGGGAAGCGCAGGGCGCGGAAATCCAACATCACCGGCGGCGTTTCCGCCAACTGTTTGTAGTGGCGCGAATAATATGTACCCAGCATTTCAATGGCAACCTTGTTGCACCCATACATGGTCGTGGGCGCCACCCATTCATCCTCACGCACGCGCGGGTGCGCCGCCTTCGTTTTGAGGTCGGGCATGCCATAGATCGCCTTCGAGCTGGGGAAAATGAACTGCACCGCCTTGCCGCGCTGTTCCGATTGCTGCGCGGCCAGCTCCAGCAGACGCTGGCTGCCATCCACGTTGACCTCATGCGCTTTCGTAGGCGACCGTTCCGCGCTGGTGGAAAGCAGCGCGGCTAAGTGAAAGATAACCTCGATCTCGTAGTCCTGCCCCAGGCGGTCGATCAGCACCTGGTCTGTGATGCTGCCCAAGACGTGGGTCGAAAGTTTTTGAAACTCGGGGGATAGGGGCTGCAGATCGAGGGTGACGATGGTCTGCCCGCTGGCAGCCAGCTCACTCACCAATGCCTGGCCGATCTCGCCGGCCGCGCCCGTGATCAGAACAACTTTTGGTCGCATACGTTTATGATGTAGGTTGCTATTAGAGCACAGCAACCATGAAAGGTTAAGGGCAAAAATGGAAAACACAGAGTCAGAAGACAAACAGACAAAAGACGAAGAAGTCATTGAGGATCTCAAGACAGATCGAGACGACGCGTTGGGTTACAGCCGCGAGCAGATCGAGATTGAACCCAAAAAATCAGTCGCAAAAAAAGGGAAGCCAAAGCCGAAGAAGCGCAAAGCGAAGAAGTAGTCCTCAACTAGAAGTTCTTCTTAGTGCTTCTTTGTGCCTTTGTGGTCCATTGGTTTGTGAAAGTTTAAACAATCCTTGCTATTCCCCGTTTCAAAGTCCTTGACGCAGAACGCCTGTTCGTGTATAGTTTTAGCACAAATGAACCATAATCTGGGTCGAGGAGAGCTGGCATGATGATGGCGAAACGAAGGAAGGGTCTAAGCGAGCGCCACAAAAAGATCCTGGAGGTGCTCAAGCGCTACCAGGATGAAACCGGCTATCCACCCTCCATCCGCGAGATCGGTAAACAGACCGGCATCTCTTCGACCTCGGTCGTCAACTACTACCTGAACCAGCTCGAAGAAGAAGGCTACATCGAGCGCGACCGCAAGATCTCGCGCGGCGTGCGCCTGGTAAAGACCCTGCAAGGGGCAGCCGTTGGCATCCGCAGCGCCATCGAGGACCTCATCCGCGTGCCTGTTGTTGGCCGCATTGTTGCTGGCCAGCCCATGCCCGTTCCCAGCTCTGATTTCGCTTATTACGACCAGGAGAGCAGCGTCGAGATCGCCCGCAGCCTGCTCAAGTCCGGCGACAAAGAGGAAGACCTCTTTGCGCTCGAAGTCCAAGGCGACTCGATGGTGGACGCCATGGTCAACGATGGCGACATCGTCGTGATGAAGCGCGCCCAGGATGCCCACAATGGCGAAATGGTGGCCGTCTGGCTCACCGACCGCGACGAGACCACCCTAAAGTATTTTTACAAAGAAAATGGCGGCGTGCGCCTGCAGCCCGCCAACCCCACCATGGCGCCCATCTTTATCGATAACCCTCGTGCCGTGAAGGTGCAGGGCAAGGTCGTCATGGTCATCCGCCAGATGCAACCCAATTAGCCAGAAAATTGAAGCTTACAAAAAAGCCCGCTAAATAGCGGGCTTTTTTTATTGGCCGCTATCTGCTTGACATTTCTGTCAGCACCTCACAAATTGCTGTATGGATCCATAATGCCCACAACAGGAGCCAGTTGTAGTATAGGGGTGCCCTTGCTTCGCAAGGTGCATGCTTTGGTGAGTTAGAGCTTTACTCGATTGATAAGCGAAATTGGCCGAGATGCTAAAGTCTTAAAAGAGACTTATACTGAGATACACAATAATTCAAGCAGACACTTAATTTATTAGGAGGCAATATGGGCAAATTATCAGATGTACGCTGGGGTCGTGTATTACTCGCTAGCATCGCTGTCTTCGTCCTCAACATCCTAGTCGCTGTTCTCGTTATCACTGGCTACACCACATTACTCGCCTTCCAAGTTCAGGGTGCGCCAGACCAGGCCAGCATCGATGCTTTCGGTTCGTCCGTAGCGCCATGGGTCGGCCTAGTGGCGAGCCTGGTACTTACCTTTGCCGCTGCACGCTGGGTGGTCCGCAAGGTGGAGACGGGCAAGCAGATCAACGGCCTAATGGTCGGCATCCTTGTGGTCATTGGGCTCGTCCCGAGCTTTAGCCTCGATCTCATCTCGCTGCTGGTAACCGCTCTCATTGTGGTTGCAGGTTGGGCCGGCGGTCGCCAGGCGGAGACAAAGTAGGGTCGCGGAACGAAACAGGGCGCACGCTTCGCCCTCAATGAGATAAACCATGATCGAGGAAGTGCTTGTCAAGTTTTTGTTACCCATTTTTACTTAGCCCCTCGGGGGTAGCAACAACAATAACTTGACAACATGTAACACATGACTGTGTCTCGATGTTGCATGTTGCATGTTACATGTCAATGGTGTGTTTCACCGTTAGAATACGGACATGGTCGTAGCTAACAAGGAACGCGCCCTGGTCAGCTTGCTGCGTGAGATCGCAGCCGAAAAAGGGCTGCAGCTCACCACCTTTTCGCAAGACTGGATCCTGCGCCTGCAAAAGGGCAGCGTCAGCCGTCACATCTTCGGCTACAACTTCGAGATCAACTCGGCCACCGCCGAGCAGCTCGCCGGCGATAAGAGCGCTATCTCCGATCTTTTGGAGAACATTGGCCTCGCCCACGTGGATCATCATCTCTTCCTGCATCCGCAGCTAGCCGGCTATGTATCGCCGAATGGCAATTGGCCCGAGATCCTGGCATACGTGGAAGACATCGGCTACCCGCTGGTATGCAAACCCAACGTGGGCACTGGCGGCGAGGATGTGGATCGCATCGATAACGGCGCGGAACTGGAGCAAAGTGTGCTGGCCTTATTCCAAAAGCACCGAGCCATCTGCCTTTCGCCCTTCTTGGAGATCGAGCAGGAATATCGCGTCCTGATGCTGGACGATGAATGCGAGCTCATCTACGCTAAGCGCCGCCCGCACGTGGTTGGTGATGGGCAGTCCAGCGTGCTGGAGCTGATCGAGAAGTTGCACTTGAGCGGCATCCTCTCGCAGGAATTGGCCGGGCAGGCTATCGAGCAGCATCGCGGTGAGCTCAAGCATGTGCCCGCCGCGGGGCAAGAAGTGGTGATCAGCTGGAAGCACAACCTGGGCGAGGGCGCCGCTCCGCAGCTGGTGCCCGGCGGCCCGCTGCATGACCAACTAGTCAAGTTGGCCCGCGCCGCCCAGCAAGCCATCGGTATCCGCTTCGCCTCGATCGACATTGTCGATGTGGCCAACGAGCTGCTGGTACTTGAAATCAATTCGGGGGTGATGATGGAATATTTCGTGCGCCATTTCGCAGACGGCCGCGCCAAAGCTAAAGCCATCTACGCCAAGGCAGTCGACAAGATGTTTGCGAGCGCCTAAAGCGATAGAATTTCAGCGTGCCTGCGCAGCCTTTTCCGCCCGCTATCGCCCCATCCAAACGCATCTTCGATCTGACCCTGACCATCATCGGCGGCTTGATCATTTCGCCGATCATTCTGCTCATCGCCGTGCTGGTGCGTCTCTTCAATGGCAACCCGATCCTTTTCCGCCAGCAGCGTCCCGGCTACCGCGGCTTACCCTTCACGCTCTACAAATTCCGCACCATGCGCCACATTGATGGCTCTGGGCCAGATAGCGACGCCGAGCGGCTGACTGCCTTCGGCCGCTTCCTGCGTGCCACCAGCCTGGACGAGCTGCCCGAACTCTACAACGTGCTGCGCGGTGAGATGAGCTTGGTAGGCCCGCGGCCGCTGCTGATGCAATATATAGATCGCTACACCGCCGAGCAGGCTCGCCGCCACCTGACTCTTCCTGGCATGACTGGTTGGGCGCAGATCAACGGACGCAATAACGTCTCTTGGGAAGATAAGTTCGCCCTGGACGTTTGGTACGTGGACCACTTGTCCTTCTGGCTTGATCTCAAGATCTTGCTGCTCACCCCCTTCAAAGTTCTGCGCCGCGAAGGCATCAATCAGCCCGGAAATGCCACCGCCATGGAATTTACCGGCAGCAAAAAGCCGGCCGCAGGCCGGCGTGTATAATGCGCGCCATGCCTGATGAAGCCGCGCTCTATCGCCAACTTTTTCGCATTCGCCGCTTCGAAGACACAGTTTTAGACGCGTTTCCCAAGGGCGCTTTTTACGGCACAACTCACACTTACTTAGGTCAGGAAGCCAACGCAGTTGGCGTGCTGACCCATCTCAAGCCCGGTGACATCGTCTTCAGCAATCATCGCTGCCACGGCCACTTCATTGCATACGGCGGCGATCTGCGCGCCCTCTTCGCTGAGCTGATGGGCAAAGTCACTGGGGTTTGCGGCGGGCTGGGCGGGTCGCAACATCTGCACTGGAAAGATTTTTACTCGAATGGCGTGCTGGGTAGCACCGCTCCGGTGGCGGTTGGCACCGCCTTGGCGGAAAAAGCCAAGGGCAGTAAGGCCGTCACCATAATTTTTCTTGGCGACGGAGCGCTGGGCGAAGGCGTGCTCTACGAAAGTCTCAATATCGCCTCTCTATGGAAGGCGCCGATTCTGTTCGTGCTCGAAAACAATCACATTGCACAAACTACGCCGACTGAATTAGCTGTGGCCGGCGACATCCCCGCCCGCTTCACGGCATTCGGTATCCCGTGCCGGGAGTTGGATAGCAGCGATGTGCTGGAGATCGAATCCGCGTCAGGCGAAGAAATAAAAGCATTGCGCGCCAAAGGCGGGCCGCGCGCGCTTATTATTCATACGCAACGCTTCGGCCCTCATTCCAAAGGGGATGACACGCGTGACGAAAAAGCGATGGCCAAAATCCGTGCCGCGCGCGACCCACTCACTATTCACGGCGAGCGCGTGAGTGCCAAGGAACGCAAAAGCATCGAAACGGAAGTGAACGCAGAAGTCTCGGCCGCTTACGCGCAAGCCCAAAAAGATCCGCTGCCCACAACCTAGCATGACAACCGTCCTCGAGGCGCTCAACCGCGGCCTGCACCAGGCCTTTGCCGAAGATGCACGCGTCTACCTAATCGGTGAAGATCTGCTCGATCCCTATGGCGGCGCGTTCAAAGTGAGCAAAGGGCTCTCCAGCAAATATCCCGATCGCGTCTGGACCAGCCCCGTCTCCGAAGCCGCCATTGTCGGCATCGGCGCCGGCATGGCGCTGCGCGGCCTGCGCCCGGTGGTCGAGATCATGTTCGGCGATTTCAGCGCTCTGGCCGCCGATCAGATCATCAACAGCTTAAGCAAATTTACCGGCATGTATAACGGTCAAGTCGAAGTACCCCTGGTGATCCGCACGCCGATGGGCGGGCGGCGCGGTTACGGTCCGACGCACAGCCAGACCCTCGAAAAACTGTATCTCGGCGTACCGGGCCTGCGCACAATAGCGGCCAACACGCTGAGCGATCCCGGAGAGTTATTGCGCAAAGCGATCTTAGAAGATGCGGGACCCGTGTTCTTTGTCGAGAACAAGTTGCTGTATATCAAACCACTATTAGGCGCTGAGCAGCTAAAGGAATTTGATATTTCCGAATTCCAAGCTACCGACAGCTACACACCCACTCATCTTCTAAAATTAAAGAGTGCGCCCGCGCCCAAGGTCACGCTTACTGCATATGGTTACATGGCCGAACTGGCTCGCGAGGCCATGCTCAAACTAGCCTTTGAGCACGAGATCTTCTGTGAGCTGGTCGTACCCAGCCAGGTTTCGCCCTTCGAGCCCGAAGGCCGTCTGGATGCTGGACTGGCGCAATCGCTGCAGCGTAGTGATCGCCTGCTTGCTATTGAAGAAGGCACCTATACACTTGGCTGGGGCGCAGAAGTACTGGCGCGCGCCGCCCAGGCCATGCCCGGCCAGCTAAAGGTTGTCCGGCGCCTGGCCGCAGCCGACAAACCGATCCCGGCTTCGGCGCCGCTCGAGGAAGCTGCACTGCCTGGCATTGCGGCCATCGTAACCGCTGTGCAGCAAATGGTATAAAACCCTATGCCCAACGCGATGCCTGTGATCGTCCCGCTGCTCAATCCGAATGAGACCGCAGCGCGCCTCGTGAGCCTGCATGTCAAAAACGGCAAAGCAGTAAAGGCCGGCGATGCCATCGCCACCCTTGAGACGACCAAATCCACATTCGAACTACTCACGGAAACGAAAGGCTATGTTGCTGGTCTAGTGGCCAAACCTGGCGAAATGCTCAACGCAGGCACGACTTTGTGCTTCATTGCCAAGTCTAAGAGTTGGAAAGCACCCAAAGCTAAGGAAAGCAAATCGGTAAAAGCTGGTGATCAGGGAGTGCCCAACGGATTGCGCATCACTCAACCCGCCCTGCTTCTGGCGCAGAAAAAAGGCGTCGACTTAGCCACGCTGCCCATCGGGCCGATCATTACCGAAGAGCAGATCCAAAAAGCGGTGGGGAAATCTTCTAAAGTCAGCCCGTTCAAGATTCCTGAAGATGCTGGCAGCCCAAACGCGGTCGTTGTCTACGGTGGCGGCGGGCATGGTAAAGCCGTAATCGATTTGTTGCGCGCCGCGGGTGGTTACACGCTCATTGGCGTCATCGATGACGGCCGCGAGCCCGGCGACGCAGTGCTTGACTCAAGTGTGATCGGCGGCGAAAACGCGCTGGCCGCCTTAAAGGATGCGGGCTGCAAGCTGGCTGTCAACGCCGTCGGCGGCATCGGCGCCATGAGCAGCCGCATCTCCGTCTTCGAACGCCTGCGGGCAGCCGGCTTTGATTCTCCGACACTCATCCACCCGAGCGCGGTTATTGAGCCCAGCGCCAAATTGGGAGCAGGCGTGCAAGTCTTTCCGCATGCGTATGTGGGTTCAGAAGCCAGACTTGGCTTCGGCTGCATCGTAAATACTGGCGCGATCGTTTCGCACGATTGCATACTAGATGACTATGTCAACCTGGCGCCCGGCGCCATTGTGGCGGGAGCGGTGCATATTGGCGAAGGCACGCTGATCGGCATGGGCGTCACGATCAACTTGAACGTGCGCATCGGCGCTGCGGTGCGGGTGGGCAACAGCGCAACCATCAAAGAAGATGTCCCCGACGGCGGCATCGTGCGCGCCGGGGCGATCTGGCCCAGCTAGCCGTGGCCATGAAAGCAAAAAAGACAGCCAAGGACAAAAGAAAAGGGACGCAGAGCAGCGCCTTCGGCGCGGCTGGCCGCGTCAATCACGATGCTAGCCGCTTTTACAACAGCGCACTTTACAACGGCGCGGCAGAGCACGCCACAGATCAAACCGAGAACACATTACCGATTGCTACACGCAATCGCATCTTTGTGCACAGCAGCGAGGATATGCACGAACTGCCGGATGCCAGCGTGCATTTGATGGTCACCTCGCCTCCGTACAACGCCGGCAAGGAATACGACCAGGATCTAAACCTGGACGATTACTTAGGCATGCTGCTCCGTGTATGGACCGAGGTGCTGCGCGTGCTGGTTCCCGGCGGCCGCGCCTGCATCAACGTGGCCAACTTGGGACGCAAGCCTTACATCCCTCTGCACGCCTTCATCATCAGCGACATGCTGAAGCTGGGTTTCCTAATGCGCGGCGAGATCATTTGGGATAAAGCCGCCAGCTCGAGCACGTCTACGGCGTGGGGCTCGTGGCGTAGCGCCAGCAATCCCACCTTGCGCGATGTACACGAGTACGTTTTGATTTTCAGCAAAGATACCTTCGGCCGCAAAGCTGCCAAGGGCCGGCGCAACACGATCAGCAAAGATGGTTTCCTTGAAAATACCAAAAGTGTGTGGGAGATTCCCGCAGTGTCAGCGAAGAAGATCGGGCATCCCGCCCCATTTCCGCAAGAATTACCGAAACGTCTGTTTGATATATATACATTCACCAAGGAAGTTG
>JBKJWG010000145.1:0-2562 GCA_046716985.1 Anaerolineales bacterium
GCCCACCCACACACCTACTGCGATGTCCGGCGTAAAGCCCAGCGTCCAGTTGTCGCGAAAATCGGTGGTGGTGCCGGTCTTGGCCGCAACCTGAAATGGCAAGTTGAGCACGGAATTGCTGCCGAACATGGGCTGGCGCGCCTGGTTATCAGAAAGGATGGAACTGATCAGAAAAGCATGCTCGGGGCGGATGACCTGTTCCTGCGAAGGCTGCGGCAATTCGAAGACGAGATTGCCTTCGAAGTCGACGATCTTAGTGATCGCCACCGGGGTCACGCGGCGACCCTGGTTGGCGAAGATGGCAAAGGCATTGGTCAGATCGAGCAGCTTCACTTCGCCGCCGCCCAGCGTGAGCGCCAGCCCATATTGGTCGCCGTTCAGATCGGTGATACCCATGCGGTGAGCAAAAGCCACCAACCCCTCTACCTCGGGCGTGTCGGGGTTGTCGTAAACGCCGACAAAGTTGAGCGTCTTCACCGCCGGGACATTGAATGAGTTAGCTAACGCGGTACGCACTGTGACCGGACCATGAAATTTGTTGTCGTAATTATTGGGAATATAAGGATCACGCGGATCGGTCGGGACGCCCGAAGGGGGGAACTCAGATTCCACATCCCAAATTAGGGTGGACGGCGTCCAGCCTTTTTCAAACGCGGCCACATAAGTGAGCGGCTTGATCGAAGAGCCCGGCTGGCGCGGCGCAACGGCCATGTTGATCTGCCCGTCAATAGCTTCGTTATTGAAATCCGCCGAGCCAACCATGGCCAAGATGTGGCCATCCGATGGGCGGATAGCGACCAGCGCACCGCTGCCCACATGCTTATCAGCTAAGCCAGCCACGTGCTGGCTTAGAGTCTGCTGAGCCATGTCTTGCAATTCGGGATCGAGCGTTGTGTAAACAGTGAAGCCCGAACGATATATGGTTTGCGGATCGTACTGCGCTTCCAGCAGCGTACGAATGTAATTGACCCAATGGGGATAACGGAACTGTACATCCGGGTTGTTGAATTGGGTGTCCAGCGTTTCCAATCCGGCCGTGGCAGCTTCCTCTAGTGATACGCATATCTTTTCTGTGCTATTGCTTACATAGATACAGTTATCTTCCGTGCTCAACGAGTACATCAGGCGCAGCACATTTTGTTGGCGTGCCAGTGTGAGATCTCGATTGGTGTAAATATCATAGACGGAAGGGGCTTGAGGCAGGCCGGCGAGGAACGAAGCTTGCGCCAGTGTGAGCTGCCCGGCCGTGGTGCCGAAATATGTTTCGGCGGCGGCTTCCACACCGTAAGCCAGGTTGCCGAAATAAATTTCGTTGAGATACAGCTCGAGGATCTCATCTTTGGAATAGCGGCGGGTGATCTCAGCCGCCAGGATGGCTTCGCGCACTTTACGCAAATAACTTTGCTGGTTGCGCTCCTCGGGAGTGAACAGCAGTGTGCGGGCCAGCTGCTGGGTAATGGTGGACGCGCCGGAGACAACTTCTCCGCTTGAATAATTTTGGAGATAGGCGCGCACAATGGCCATCGTGCTGAAACCGGGATGAAAATAAAAATCCTTATCCTCGGTGGCGATGGTAGCCGCCAGCATGTAGAGCGAAATATCCTTGAGGCCTACATAAGTGCGTCGACCCGCGTTGGGATCAAGGATCTCATACAACACATTGTTGTCAGCATCCAGAATTCGAGTGGTCTCAAATTGCGAGGCGCGCGTGCGCAGATCGGCCACGCTGGGCAGAGTGGAGGCGATGGCATAGTACTCATACATGGCGAAGGCCACGCCAGCCACTGCCAGCAAAATAATGGCGAAGCCACCATAGATCAATGCGCGCGGCAGACAACCCAGGGCGCCCACGCGCTGTTTGAATTTTGCAAATTTGCTGCCGCCGGCAGCTTTGCCGCGTTTAGCCTTGCGCCCTCTGGCGGTCGGTGAATAAGCCGCGCCGCTCACCTGGGTAGCGTCGGGGTCGGTTTCAGCGACGCGGCGCGGCAAGGGCATGCCCGATTCATCCATAGACGGCCTGGGGCCGGCCGGAGTGTGTCCGAGCGGCGGGGGCGCAGGTGTCCAGTCGCCCGCTTCGGCGCCGGGAAAAATGGTTTCGGCGTCATCCGAAGCCTTGCCGGAAACTTTTATCGGGCGACTGGGCTGCGTGTCGCCAAGCTTGGACTTGCTCTCATCATTACGGGAATCGGACAAGCGGCGGAAGCGATTGCTGGATCCTTCGCCGGGGTGGTTTTTCTCTTCAGGAGATTGGGACGACTCCTCAGGCATAGGGGAGTGAGCGACTATTTCGGGCGGCTGGAGATCAGCGCCGTCCAGGTGCCTTTCATCAAGGTGTCACCCTTTTGATTCTTCACATCCAAAGCAATAATGATCGAGCCGCCGCCGATACGCGGCAGCGGCTTGGTTTCTTTCACTTCAGTCTCCACATGAATAGTATCCCCGATGTAGATCGGCTTGATAAATTTCCATTCGTTAATTTCGCGGAAAGCCATGATCGTGCCTTCCATGAAGCCGGTCTGCACGACCAAGCCGGAGGCAATGGAGAGACCCAGTATGCCATGC
>JBKJWG010000146.1:0-10870 GCA_046716985.1 Anaerolineales bacterium
ACAACTGGTTTTGTTTGACCCAAGGGATTCCTCGGTCACTTCGTTCCCTCGGAATGACAGAGTTAGATACAAACAACATGCACTAGGAGTCTTATGCCCAAATATATTCCCGAACCATTTCGCATCAAGATGGTCGAACCGATCCATCTCATCGAGCGCGGCGAACGCGAAAAAGCGCTTAAGCGCGCAGGTTACAACGTGTTCGGCTTGCGGTCGGATGAAGTCTATATTGACCTGATGACCGATTCGGGCACGGGGGCGATGAGCCAGGAGCAGTGGTCGGCGATGATGCTGGGCGATGAAGCCTACGCCGGGGCGCGCTCATTCTTCCGCCTCAAAGAAACGATGGACGAAATCTTCGGCTTTAAACATTTTGTTCCGGTGCACCAGGGCCGCGCCGCCGAAAATATTCTCGCGGCAGTGATGCTGAAGCCGGGCCAATTCGTTCCCTCCAACATGCATTTCGACACTACAGAAGGCAACATCCGCGCCCGGGGCGGCATCCCAAGGAATCTCATTAATCAAACCGCCTATGATCCGAAAGCGTTGATGGATTTCAAAGGCGACATGGACCTGGCCGCGCTGGACGCTTTCATCGAAGAAAAGAGGCCGGAGAATATTCCCTTTGGCATGATGACCATCACTAACAATGCCGGCGGCGGGCAGCCGGTTTCGTTGGCCAACCTCAGGGCGGTCTCGAAGATCTATCGCAAATACAAGATCCCATTCTTTATCGACGCCTGTCGCTATGCGGAGAACGCCTATTTCATCAAGATCCGCGAGAAAGGCTACGAAAATAAGACCCCACTCGAGATTGCGCAGGAAATTTTCGCGCTGGCTGACGGCGCCACCATGAGCGCCAAAAAGGATGGCCTGGTTAATATGGGCGGCTTCCTGGCGCTCAACGATGACGAACTGTTCACCCGCGTGCAGGCCGAACTGATCCTGCGCGAGGGCTTCCCCACTTACGGCGGGCTCTCTGGCCGCGATCTGGACGCAATGGCGGTCGGCCTCAAAGAGGCGCTGCAAGAAGATTATCTGGCCTACCGCCTCTCGCAAGCCGAGTACCTCGGCGGCCGCTTCCGTGATGCGGGCGTGCCGATCATCGAGCCGCCCGGCGCGCACGCCATCTACATCGATGCGGCCGGCATGCTGCCGCACCTCAGCCGTGAGCAGCTGCCGGGGCAGGCGCTCTCCGCTGCCCTGTATCTTGAGGGCGGCATTCGCAGCGTAGAGATCGGCGCCGTGGCCTTCGGGCACAAAGAAAACGGCAAGTGGATCTATCCGGCGCTGGAGCTGGTGCGCCTGGCGATCCCGCGGCGCGTATATACGCAAAGTCATTTGGATTACGTGGGGGATGTGATGGGCGAGATCAAGGCCAAGGCCAGAGATATTAAGGGCATGAAGATGACATACGCGCCGGAACTGCTGCGGCATTTCACGGCCAAGTTTGAAGTAATTGGATAACATGGCGAAGCAGGATTTTGAGTTATCGAAGCATGCCCGCAACATGCTACTGGAACGCGGAATAAAAGAGGAGTGGCTTTGGGAAACGCTCGAGAAGCCTGAGCAAATAGAAGATCATCCTGATGGAAAAAGTCATTATATTAAATCGATTGCGGAATACGGAAGCCGTTATTTGCGCATCATTGTGAACAGACACAACAAACCAAAACGTGTAGTAACATTGTATTTTGACA
Organism: Anaerolineales bacterium; assembly: GCA_046716985.1. Taxonomy (GTDB): domain Bacteria; phylum Chloroflexota; class Anaerolineae; order Anaerolineales; family UBA11579; genus JAMCZK01. The sequence continues at coordinate 1,701 of JBKJWG010000146.1, forward strand.
GGAAATTAAGGAGCGCAAAATGAGACTCAGAGTAGACGAACAAGCAGATGCTCTTTACCTCCGACTAGATGAAGAAGCAATAGTCGATTCAGAGGAAGTTCGGCCTGGAATCGTTCTTGATTTCAATAAAGCCGGAAATGTAGTCGGTGTCGAATTTCTTGACATAAGCAAACGAATGGATTCTAAGAAACTCAAGAGTCTTCAATTCGAGACTTCGTAATTTCATTTTTAGCAAGTTCATGAACAGCGATTATCCAAGCGTGCTAGCAAGCTGGCGCGCAGATCTGGAAGAGCGCCTGCGCCGCGCCTATAGCTGGCTATCATTGGCCGGCCTGTTCTGGCTGCAGGAAGGCGAGAACGCCTTCGGCAGCGCGGCCGAGAACCCTGTGCGGCTGCCTAAGCGAGCGCCGGCGTCGGCTGGCGTTTTCACGCTGGCGGGCGGTGAGGTCAGCGTGAGCCCGGTGGCCGGCGTTGAGATCATGCTCAACGACAAGACCGTGGCCCCTGGCACACGGCTGCACAGCGACCATGCCGAGAAACCCGACTATTTGTTTATCAGTGATCTTCGCATCCTGGTGATTCAGCGCGGCGACAAGCTAGCTATACGCGTCTGGGATCCGCAGCGCGCCAACCGGCAGAATTTCGGCGGCCGCGTGTGGTGGCCGCCCGACGCGGCTGCCCGCGTGCCAGCCCGCGCAGTGCGCTACGACCCGCCCAAAAACGTGATCATCGATGACATTGTCGGTATCCAACAGCCTGGCGTGATGCACGCAGCGCTGCACTTCGAATGGCGCGGGCAGCCTTGCAGCCTGGATGCCGAGTTGCTAGGCGACGGCAATTACGACCTGCTCTTCAAGGACGCAACAGCAGGCAAAGGCAGCTACCCAGCAGGTCGCTTCCTCGTGAGCGAGGCCGCTGAAGGCGACCTCGTCATTTTGGACTTCAATAAAGCCTACAGCCCGCCGTGCGCCTTTACTGATTTCGCCACCTGCCCCCTACCCTTGCCGCAGAATATTCTCAGCGTGGCCATCGAGGCCGGGGAGAAATATGGAAAAGCGGAGTAAACATAGTAAACAAAGAAACTCTATTTGTCATTCTGAGGCGAGATCGGCGAGCCGAAGAATCCATCATGATGACATCTTCGGAATTACCTAAAATCTCATTTCAACAAGTCGATTGTGGAAAAACCAACGTCAGGGTGGATTCTTCCCCGTTCGCTTCGCTCAGGGCGGCGGCTTCGCTCAGAATGACAGATAGGGTAAGAGAAAATGGCACATAGAGCTATTCAACAGCTCGAACAAGAAATTGGGCGCAGCATTCCGTTGGTGCCGCTGAACGAGATCCATGCGCACAAAGTTTGCTATTGCGCCGAGGGCGACAAGGTAATCGCGCTTGGTCTGCGCGGCTGCAGCCTGACGCGGCTGCCTGACGCTTTGTGGACGCTGACCGATTTGGAAACCCTGTCGGTCGGGGAGAACCCGATTGCAGAATTGTCGCCGCGAATTGCAGAGTTGAAGATGCTTCAGAAGTTCTATTTGTTCGATACGCCGCTGGCCGCGCTGCCAGACGAAATCGGAGGGTTGGTTGAACTTGAAATTTTGGATATCGGCCACAACGCGCTTACCTCAATCCCGGCCTCGATTGGCAATTTGAAGAAGCTTCAATTCTTATACATCAGCGACAACCACCTAACCACCTTGCCCGACTCGTTGGCCGGGCTGGACAGCCTGATCTACCTGAGCATGACCGATAACCAATTCAGCGAAGTGCCAGCGGCGGTGTGCCGCCTGCGGCAGCTCAAGGAGCTGCGCATCTACGGCAACCAGATCGCCAGCCTGCCCGATTCGATTGGCCGGCTGGGCCAACTGCGCGAGCTGCATGCCCGCGGCAACCAGCTAGCGGCGCTGCCTGCCAGCATCGGGGACATGCACGATTTGTATTATTTGGACCTGCGCAACAATCGGCTAAGCGAGATGCCCGCCGCTATTAGCAAGATGAGCGGCTTGCGCAAGCTCGACCTGCGCTGGAACCAGTTCACCTCCCCACCCAAGGCAGCTGACGGTTGCCTGGTATTTGTCTAGCTCTACCACTAGCATCAAACAACATAACGCCTGGCTTCTCGCCAGGCGTTTTTATTTTGGTATTGGCGCAAAGCCATCGCCTTTGGTAGAATGCGCGGCTCTATTGGTCCGGTAGATCAGTGCAAGGGAGACTATGAAAGCAACCCAACAGCAAGAATTCATTGATACTTGCGGCGCAGTGAGAACAACCTCAAGGACGTCAGCGGCCGCACGCGAAGAGGCGGCGAAATACGGCGGAGTTGGGGGCGCAAAGGCGGCGCTGGAAAGCCTCGCGGATTATCCTGCTAAGTCATAAAGAACAAAAAATTAAAAACAATCATAAGGAGACGTTCAAAATGAGCCCAAAGAAAGTTACAAAAGGTAAAGCGAAAGATACAAAGCAGGGATTCAGCGATTTTGAAAAGCAGGCAATGAAAGACCGCGCCCGCGAGCTGAAGGCTGAGCAACGCATGAACACAGATCGAGCGGCTGGAGAAAAGGCAATCCTCGATAGGATCGCCAAGATGCCTGAACCGGATCGTTCGATGGCAAAGCGGATCCATGAGATCGTGGCTGAAACCGCACCGGAGCTGATGCCCAAAACATGGTACGGCATGCCCGCATACGCGAACGATAAGGGCAAGGTCGTCTGTTTTTTTCAGGATGCCAAGAAGTTCGAATCCCGGTACTCCACCATTGGCTTCAGCGACACAGCGAAGCTAGACGAAGGCAATATGTGGGCCACGGGCTTCGCACTGACGAAACTGACCTCCGCCGAAGAAGCGAAGATCAGCGCGCTGGTGAAGAAGGCGGTGAGCTGAGGACTGATCTCGCCACATGGCCGGAGGGCGGCAGCCGCGGCGGCAAGGTGATGTTCGAGGGCACTCCGGCCGAACTGAAGAACGCCAAGCAATCGATAACTAGCAAGTATGTTTGAGCCTGGCTTGAAGTAACAAAAAAATGGAAACGGATCTAAAAAACCAAGATTCGAGGACCCTATTTGCTATTTTTACTGGATGTATAATTCGGATGCTTAGGAGGAACCAGGAACATCAAGTGAGGATAAAACTGGCTTTTGCATTTATTATTCTTGCCATTTTTCTTGCTTCATGTATTGACCCGTATGATAGGAACTCCGTTATCAAACTTGCCTCGGACAATCGTATTATAGGGGTATGGCAGGATTTGGAAGCTGAAGCAGAGTTTGGTTTGAAATTTACAAAGGACGAATTATTTTATACATATTTTTTGGGGGAGTTCATTCTTCGCGGAACTTACATTGCGGATGGTAGAACTCTAGAATTGCAGTATTATGATTGTGACAGCGTGGAGGAATGCCATGTATGGCTGGGGTACATAGTAACCGAGGATACCCTCGTATTGACTACCTCGAGCGGTGATATAAGGCTCATTAGGGTCGGAGGCTGATACATCACTGGAGTTTGTAATCTCTGACAATAAGTGAGGGAGGTTAATGAAATTTGCGAAACAACACATGATTGTTGAGTTGCGCAGCATCATTCGAGCCGGCTAAGCAGACGATCACGAACAAACATTGTTGATATGGACAGTTCCTAAACCTCCCTACAAAAAGCAACTATTGCAAATTCTGTTTTTTTCCTTCCTCCCACAGCGCGTTCATCTCGTCTAGCGTCATGTCCTTAATCTCGCGTCCCTGCTGCCGGGCGCCTGTTTCCACGTAGGCAAAGCGCTGGCGGAAGCGACGGTTAGCGGCCCGCAGCGCGGCTTCCGGGTCGAGCTTGAGCCAGCGAGCCAGGTTGACCAACGCAAAGAGCACATCACCGAATTCGGCTTCGCGCGCGGCGTCGTCCTTGGCTTCGCGTAATTCGCCGATCTCTTCTTCCACATCGCCCAGCACCCCTTCGATATTCGGCCATTCAAAGCCCACCCGCGAAGCGCGGGCGGTGTAGGCTTCGGCCTGGCTGAGCGCGGGCAGCGCCTCGCCCACGCCATCCAGCAGGCCGCGCACTTCGCCGCGGGCTTTGCGTTCATCGGCTTTCAAATGCTCCCAGTTAGCGATGACGTCTTCGGCATCTTTGAGCTTGAGGTCGCCGAAGACATGCGGGTGGCGCGCGACCAGCTTAGTGATGATGCCGTGCAGCACGTCGGCCATGCGGAATTCGCCGGCCTCGCTGGCGATCTGCGTGTGCAGCAATACCTGCACCAGCAGGTCGCCGAATTCCTCTTGCATAGCTTTTGGGTCCTCTGCATCCAGCGCGTCGAGCACCTCGTAAGCTTCTTCGATCAGGTTGCGGCGCAAGCTGAGGTGGGTCTGCTCGCGGTCCCAGGGGCAGCCATCGGGAGCGCGCAGGTGGGCGATGAGTTCTTGGAATTCTTCGAATGAAGAGTTGGCAGAGAGAGGCGGGATGTAAAGAGAGATCGGTTGATCGGTTAATCGGCTAATCGGGAGGTCTTGAAGTCGGGAGGTCGTGAAGTCGGAAAAGCGAGCAGAGATACGGATTTCGTGGTTCGGCGGGTAAACGAGGAGAAGGAGGAATTTGATTTTCGCCGTATTCTGTGAGTCGAGGTTGAGGATGAGTGCAGGCGCGTGCGGCGGAAAAGTCGGGTGGTAGAGCGCAGCCATGGCATGCGCGTCGACGATGGTGAGCTGCGCAGGCAGGTCCATGTTCAATGATTTCAAGATTAAGTCAATGGATGGTGTGGTCACGATGGTCTCCTACCGGCGATGTGGAATGTGACAATGATAATCGTGGAGGGCGGGTTTGAAACCCGCCCCTACGACCTTTTCAGACGAGCTGTTATACCTGGAGCGCCACCATCTTAAGCGGGGGCTTGCCGTCCGGGCTGGGGAAATCGGCTTCCGGCAATATCCACTCGAAATCGCGGATCGGCCGTCCCGCCTTGCGGGCGCTGTGTTGGAGCTGGTCCAGCCAGGCGTCTCGATCAACCTCCGCCACGTTGTTGCAGCAATACAGGGTGCCGCCCTCGGCGGTGCACAGCAGGGCCGGCTTGAAGAGGGCAGGATAGTCGTTGATCAGGTCCACGACGCCGAAGGGGCTCTTGGCGTAGCGCGGTGGATCGAGGAAGACGAGGTCGAACTGCTGGGGTTTCAGCTTGGGAAATGCGGGCATGCGCTTGCCACGCACCCACTCCGGCTGGCCTATGCCGGCCAACTGGCGTAGGGCGGCGAAGGCGTCGCTCTTGATGAAGCGCGGCCGGATGGGCAGGTCGTTCAGGCGGGCGTTGTCGCGGCCGACGGCGAGGCTGCTGTCGGCGAAATCCACGTTCACCACGAAGCGCGCCCCGGCCTTGGCGGCAGCGATGCCGACGCCGCAGGTGTAGGCGAACAGGTTTAGCAGCGATCTGCCGGGCGCGTCGCGCATCACGCGGCGGCGGCCGGCCCGCAGATCCAGGAACAACCAGGGGTCCTGGCCTTCGTGGCGGGCCCGGACGAGATAGGTGACGCCGAGTTCGTGCACCTGCCGGGGCAGAACGGCGGCCTCCATCTGCTCGGGCGGCAACTCATTGGCGATGCGCGAGTTGCCTTGGCTGCGATCGTTGTAGATCGGCGTTAGGCCCGGCAACGCCTTGGCGTAGAAATTCTCCAAGGCGGAGAGATCCTCGAGCGCGAAGGACTGGTGGAAGCTCTGCACCAGCAGCAGGTCCCCGTAGCGGTCGGCGGTCAATCCCGGCCGACCTTCGACGGTGCCGTGGAACAGTCGATAGGCGTCCGTTCCCTCGGCGTGGAGACGGCCAAGCAGGTCAGTGCGGATCTCGAGGGCGACGGCCAGCAGGTCGGTCAGGGTTTCAGACACGGGGGTCAAGGAGTCAATGAACAAATACAAAAACCGCAGGATTTCTCCTGCGGCTTGTTTGCTTAGCGTTTGGTGTAAGTCGGCGCTTTGCGGGCACGCTTGAGGCCAGGTTTCTTGCGTTCTTTGGCGCGTGCGTCGCGGCGCAAATGCTGCTTTTTGGCCAGCGGCCCGTGATAATCGGGGTTCATCAGCTGCAGGGCACGCGCCAGGCCCATGCGCACCGCGCCGGCCTGGCCGGTGCGGCCGCCACCGCGCACGATCACGCTCACATCCACCGTGCCGGTGGCGGCAACGTCTTCCAGCACCGCATGAATGAAAGCCGTGTCGCCTTGGCGGGGAAAATATTCGTCCAGCAATTTACCATTCACCACAAAGGCGCCGGCGCCACCCATCACGCGCACGCGGGCGGTGCTGGTCTTACGGCGTCCAATGCCTTCGTAAAATTGATCAGCCATTCAATACTCCTATTTCATCGGCATAGGCTGCGGCTTCTGCGCGCTATGCGGATGTTCTGAACCGGCATAAACTTTGAGCTTATTGATGATCTGGCGGCCATGCTTGGTGTGCGGGATCATGCCCCACACCGCGCCTTCGATAACGCGCTCGGGATGCGTTTGCAGCATGCGGCGCAGGCGTGTCTCGGTAAGGCCGCCCTGGTAACCACTGTGACGGTAATAGACCTTGTCGATGAGCTTGTTGCCGGTGACGGTGATCTTTTCGCAATTGGTCACCACGACAAAATCGCCCAGGTCCACGCCAGGCGTATATTCGGGGCGGTGCTTGCCCAGCAGCACGCTGGCAATGCGAGTAGACAAGCGGCCCAGATTCTGGCCGCTGGCGTCTACGATGTGCCATTGTGCGGGGACTTCACCCGCTTTTGGATAATAACTTTTCTGCATATCTATCCTTTTCGATATCTATCCTTCTCAATCATTCACAATTCTAGTATTCAACTTCTACAAGTGTAAGCCCGTGCGCTGGAGCCAATTCGCGCACTTTGTTATTTTTGTCTTCTAACATATTTCGCACTACTTCTGGCTCCAGCAACCCCTGCCCCACCTTCACCTGCAGGCCTACCATGCGGCGAGCCATGTGATAAAGAAAGGCATTGGCTTTCACAGTGAAGACGAATTCGTCTTCTTCCTGGCGCCACTCAGCCCGCAACACTTTGCGCACTGTGCTGCCGCCTTTCTTGGGCGGTGAGCCGAAGGCGGCGAAGTCATGCTCGCCGCGCAACAGCTTGGCGGCGGCTTTCAGGCGCCGCACTTGCAGCGGCGGCCAAACTCGCCAGGCATAGCGCTCTCGCAGCGGATCCCGCAACGGCAAGCAAAAAATGCAGTACTCATACTTGCGAGCCTTTGCATCGTAGCGCGGATGAAAATCATCCGGCGCCAACGAGACCGATTTTGCGGCCACGTCCTGCGGCAGCTCAGCATTCAGCGCCTTCAGCAAAGCCTCAGGCGAGTGCCGCCAATCCAGGTCGAAGGCGATCACCTGCCCGCTGGCGTGCACACCAGCGTCGGTGCGGCCAGCGGCCAGTATCGACTTCTGCTTCCAGCCGAGCGAGCGCAGCGCGTCTTCGAAAACGCTCTGCACACTGCGGCTATTGGCCTGGCGCTGCATTCCGCTAAATGCGGTGCCTTCGTAAGCCAGAATTACTTTGTAACGTGCCATATCTATCCATCTCGCTTCGCTCAATGGATTCAGCAGTTCGGAAAAAACGCCGAACTGCCGCTAATTTATTCGACCAGTTCGAGCAGGACCATATCGGCGCGGTCGCCATCGCGTTGGCCGAGCTTGGTCACACGGGTGTAGCCGCCTTTGCGCTCGGCGTAACGGGGCGCAATGTCATCGAACAACTTCTTCACCATGGTCGGGCGGTTTAAGCGGGAAGCTGCCAAGCGGCGCGTGTGCACTTTCTTGCCCGCATCCGTGGCGGCGTTGCCACGCTTGGCCAGGGTGATCAATTTCTCGGCCTGGTTGCGGATGGCTTCGGCCTTGGCGCGCGTGGTGCGAATGCGCTCGAATTCAATGAGCTGGTTGACCAAAATGCGGCGCAAGGCATTGCGTGGCCCGACCTGGCGGCCAAGCTTCTTACCGGCAACTTTGTGGCGCATGTTACTCGGCCTCGCCTTCGCCTACAACGGGCTTGCCATCTTGCATGTAGCTCTTTTCGCGCATCTTCTCGACCAGTTCATCCATGCTTTTGTCGCCGAAATTGCGGATGGACATGACTGCGTCATGGCCCTTGTCCAGCAATTCCATCACTTCGCCCACTGTAGTGATGCCAGCGCGCTTGAGCGAATTGAACACGCGCACAGAAAGGTCGAGGTTCTCGATTGGCGTATCGTAGACTTCGCTAGACAGGCGGCTATCAGCCACGGCCTTTTCGGGGGCAGGCCCAAGCGAGATCTCAGTGACGCCAGCGATGTGGCGCAGGTGCTCGATGAGGATGCCCGCCGAAGTGCTCATGGCTTCTTCGGGGCGCACGGTGCCGTCGGTCCAAATTTCCATCACGAGTTTGTCGTAATTGGTGTTCTGGCCCACGCGGGCGTAGTCAACTTCCCAGTTCACGCGGCGCACGGGCGTGTAGATCGCATCCACGGGCAGCTCGCCGATCGGCAGCTTACCGCTGCGATCGTTGGCGGGCGAATAGCCGCGGCCGCGATCCACGGTCAATTCGATCTGCAGCTTGGTCTTGCTGCTATCGGACGTGAACAGGTAAAGATCGGGGTTCACAATTTCAATTTCGGCGGGCACCACAATGTCGGCCGCGGTTACTGTGCCTTCGCCCTTCACATCCAAGTGCATGCGGCTGGTGTCGCCCTCGTGCAGCTTGAGGCGCACCTGCTTGAGCTGCAGCATGATCTGAATGACATCCTCACGGACGCCAGGGATCTGGCTGTATTCGTGCTGTATGTCGGTGACGCGGATCGAAGAGATCGCCGCGCCTTCCAGCGAAGAGAGCAGCACGCGGCGCAGCGCGTTGCCGAGCGTGTTGCCATAGCCGCGTTCCAGCGGGCTGATGGCAAATTTTCCGTAATTTCGGGCTTCCGCTTCGCGTTCGATCCGCGGGGTCACCATATTGCTTAATACGATCACAGTGTTGTCCTTCCCCAACCCTGCAGCCTGAGCCACAGTGGGAGTACGAGCTCAGTAGCTCGCTTATCTAGAATAGAATTCCACCACCAACTGTTCGTTCAAGTTGGCGTCGATCTCGCCGCGTTCCGGCAAGCGCTTGACAGTGCCGCTCATCTTCTTCAGATCGCGGTCGATCCATTCGGGTGTATTGCGCCCCTTGGCAAAATCGGGC
>JBKJWG010000147.1:0-8055 GCA_046716985.1 Anaerolineales bacterium
CTAGCCAGCGGCATTCCTTTCGCGGTCAGCCTGTTGGCTATTTTGCTAGCCCACGAATTTGGCCACTACCTGGCCGCCCGCTACCATAAGACCGAAGTCACGCTGCCTTATTTCTTACCCTTTCCGTTTAGTCCATTCGGAACTTTGGGTGCATTCATCCAGCTAAAAGAACCGCCGCGCAACAAACGCGTGCTGCTGGATATTGGCATCGCTGGGCCTTTGGCCGGATTGGCGGTTGCTATTCCCGTTTTGCTAATTGGCTTGTCCATGTCGGAGTTGAATACCTTCCCCGCTTTCATCCGCGTCGGCGAAGGTATTAGCCTCGAGGGCAACTCGATCCTTTATTTGCTTGCGAAATATGTAGTCCACGGCCAATGGTTACCTGCGCCGCTTAGCTATGAGGGCGTGCCGCCGTTGCTGTATTGGATCCGCTACGTGTTCACCAGCTTGCCCACGCCGCTGGGCGGCACAGATGTCTTTCTGAATCCGGTTGCCTGGGCGGGCTGGGCGGGCTTGCTGGTCACCGCGCTCAACCTGATCCCGGCCGGGCAATTGGATGGCGGGCATGTGCTTTACTCTTTGTTCGGCAAACGCGCCGGTCTGTTGCTGCCTTTTATTTTGATAGGCATTGCCGCATTGGGATTTTTCTGGTCGGGCTGGTGGCTGTGGGTGTTCCTAATCCTGTTGATGGGTCGCGTGCATGCCCAACCCCTGGATCAAATAACGCCGCTCGATCCGTGGCGCAAAGCTTTGGCAATTTTTGGATTGATCGTTTTTATTCTCGTCTTCATCCCCGTGCCATTACGTTTGATCTCCGGGCCTTTTCCCGGCCAGTGATCAGGGTCGCGCTTCCACCAGGACGCGCACGTCGCTGATCTGGGGGCCGAGGCTATAGACCCAAAAATCGAATACGAGCTCGCCCTCGCTTTCCCAGCGCCGCACCCCCACCACGTTGCCATCCGCGCCGTAAGCGATAGCGAGCACCCAAACGCTATGCGGCTCAACGTTACTTTTTAGATCGATCTGGCCTTGCACGTGGGCGCCAAGTTTTGCATCATCAATTGGGTTCCAATCGAAATCAAGTGCCTCGACCTCAATATAGTGCGCATCGTTTTCAGGAAGCCAATAGGCGGTGAACAATTGCGCACTTGCACTGGCCCAATCGTCGGGCATTTCTTTTAGATAAGCCACCAACGGCATTTGGGCGCCGGCCGTCAGAATATCTAGGGGCGCTAACGCCTCCATATTGGCGAGCACCTCGCCACCAGCAGAGGTAAGTTGCACAACGCCCGTTAAATTCTCGATGGTTCTCTCGCTGCTGTTGATCACCAACATAAAACACCACAGCTCCTTCGCCGCGCTGGAATAGCAGACTGGGTCGCGCAAGTCGACTGGCACTGGAGTGATCGTGGGCACCGCAGTCGATAAAGAAACCTGACCGTCAGCCGGGATTACCAACTTCATACCAGGTAGCAAGGCGCTTGGATTCACGCCCGGGTTGTCGGCCAGCAGCGCATTCAAGTCAATATTCAAGTTGGCCGCGATCGAGAAGAAAGTGTCGTTCGGCACAACGAGATAAATAAATGGCGTCGGTGTTGGAAGAGGCCGGTCGCCACTTGTTTCTGGTGCTGGCGAAGATGAGGCTGTCTGATATGGAATGAGTGCGATGGTTGCCGTAGGGCTGGCATCCGCTGCCCCGCTTTGCGGGCCGCAGCCGGCCAGAAGAAAAACGGATGCAAGCGCGCAGATAATAAGCGTCTTAGGACTACTCACCGAAGGATTATAACAACCGCGATATCTTGTCACAGCCTTAGCCCGTATGCTAGACTCACCCGACTCTGGATGGCACTCTCCACCGAACAAATGCTGCAAGAAGCAGTGCAAGCTGGACAAAGCGGCGACTTGGCCCGCGCCCGCGAGCTGCTTCTGGAATTGATGCGCCGCGACAACCGCGAGCCGCTTTATTGGCTGTTGATGAGCACCGCAGTCGAATCGCGCGAAGAGCGCATTTATTGTTTGCAGAACGTGCTCTTCCTCGACCCTGAGAACAGCGCCGCCAAGCATGACCTCGAGCTGCTCGGCGCCGACATGCTGCAAGAAGGCGCCCCTGCACTGCTGCCAACCGAACAAGAGGATTGGCAGACTTCAGAGATCGCCGCCCCCAAGGTTCGCAAAAAGAAGACCAAACAAAAGGAGGAACCCTGGTCCTTGTCGTGGATCCTGGGCAGCCTCGGCGTAGGGCTGGTGATCATCTTCCTTGGCTATTACGCTGCGCAGCGCGGCCTGCTCGGCGACATTACCACCGGAACTCAACAGCCGCCTGATCACGACTCCGGCGCGCCCCTCGGCACCGCGCTGGCCAGCAACCCGCCTGCGCTGCAGGCTACCGCCACGCGCCAAGTCGTGGTTGCACCGCGCGATCCCTCCGAGTTGCTGGCTGCTACTTACACAGCTACACCGCGTTACATCGCCACACCTCACGACGACACTGCCTTTCAGCAAGGGTTGAATGCTTTTGATGCAGGAAATTGGGCCGCCGCAGCCGGCTTCTTCCAAGAGCACTTGGCCACCAATCCGCAATCGGCGGATGGCGCTTATTACCTGGGCGAAGCACGTTTGAACTTGGGCGACTTCGACGCCGCTCTCAGCGCCTTCGACGAAGCGCTGGCGCTGGATGGCCAGTTCGCGCCTGCTTACCTAGGCCGCGCCCGCGCCCAGATTGCCCAAGAAGCTGCAACCGCCAGTATCCTCACCGATCTAAACACAGCAATTTTGCTCGATCCGAATTTGGTTGATGCTTACCTCGAGCGGGCCACCTATAACTTGGCACGCGGCAACCCTGATAGCGCGCTGGAAGATGTGGCCGCTGCGGAAAGCCGCGCCCCGCAGAATGCCTTGGTTCATTATCAAAAAGCGTTGGTATATCTGGCTCAGGAAGAATTCGATCTTGCGCTGCAAGCCAGCCAACGTGCCTACAGCTTGGACCTGACACTGTTGCCAAATTACGTGGCCAAGTCCCAGGCCCAACAAGGTCTCGAACAATACGCAGACTCGATTGAGACGCTGCAAACCTATTTGAGTTTTGAAGGCGACGATGGCGCAGCCTGGCAAGTATTGGGCATGAGCTACCAATTGAGCGGCCAGGAAGATCTGGCGCTCGAATCCTTCGAGCGCGCCCTTTCGCTGGATCCCAACCTGCCCCAGGCGGCGTTCTATCGCGGGCAAAGTGAGCTGGCTGCCGGTAAAGATCAGAACGCACTAGGGGATTTCCGGGTTGCGGTTGCCAATGCGCCCGATTGGTTCGAGGCGCGCATTTTCCTAGCGCAGGCTTACCTGGCGACCGGTAATCCGAGCGGCGCCTTCTTCGAGATCAATATCAGCAGCCCGCTGGCCAAGGGCGACGAGCAGCGCGCCATGCTCTTTTACTGGCGCGCCACTACGCTCGAGGCGCTCGGGCAGGACGCCAACGCTCTGGCAGATTGGCGGAGCCTGCTCAACCTGCCTGCCGCGGCCATGCCCGCCGAATGGCGTGCCACTGCTCAAGAGCGCGTTCAGAATTAGCAAACTTGCAAAGCCGAATCGCCAGGGCTATAATCTCGCCTTGTTCCCCTTAGAGTAAATATGCCGGTCTACACATATCATTGCGAAAACTGCGGCCATCAATTTGATAAACATCAGGGCTTCAGTGATCAGCCGATCAAGGTATGCCCCAAATGTCACAAACACACTTTGCAAAAGGTATATCGGCCCGCGGGAGTGGTTTTCAAGGGTTCCGGATTCTACGTGACCGATAAGAAACAAAAGACTAGCGCAGCCAACGGCAGCGGCACCGCCAAAAAACCGAAAGAAAACAATGCGGGCGAAAGCAAAGGGGAACCGAAAACGGAAAACAAAATAGAGACCAAGGGTGAAAAGAGCAAGCCGAAACCCAAAAGCGAAGACAAATAAAAAGAGGCGCATGAGCGCCTCTTTTGTTATCTGGTTGTTCTGTTCCTACTCCAACATGCGCATGGCTTCTTCCGAAGAGATCTTGCCGCCATCCAGATCCTCGAGGATCTTGCGGCGCTCTTCTTCGGTCAATGCAACCGCGCTATCTTTGCCGGGTTCATAGCCCAGCGCGCGGATCACTTCGTGCAGGCGGCTGCGGATAGTGGGATACGACAGGCTGAACTCTTCTTCCATGCGCGTGATCTTGCCTTCGTTGCGCACAAAAGCCTCAACGAAGTGCAATTGCTCTTCGCTGAGCCGCGCGAAAGGGCCGCTCTCGAAGCGGCCTTCGATGGCCGTTTCGCATTCGCGGCAAACCATGCGGGTGACCAGCAGCTCGCCGTGGCAAACCGGGCATTCATGTGGAATGTTATGCATGGCTTATGCCTCCTGGAGCATCTTCTTAAGGGTGTTCAAGCTCCAGCCATGGTGGGCTACTTCCTCTTTGGCCGGCAACGCATTCAGCGGGAACCATTGTGTCGCGCCGATCAGCATGGATGGCTTTATATTCGGCTTGGCATCCAACTCGGCCCTATAGTGAAACGAGAGATGCCAGCTTTCATCGTTGCCGCGAAAAGACTCGATGTGATCCAATTTTGGCTCAACTTGTTCCAGTCCCAATTGTTCTTTGAGCAAGCGCCCCACTGCTTTGTCCGGGTGCTCTAAATATTTCAGCGACGTATCAGGCAAAAACCAGCCAGGCTGGCCGTCAAAGTTGGCTGAGTCGGCGTACTTCACTAACAATACCGCGCTTTCGGCAAATAAAGCCACATCAGCAATAAGCGTATAACCTTTTTCTTCTGGGGCGGTCATGTCAGGAATTATACAGAGAAACTCCTGGGGTTAGCCGGCGTTTAGCGATTCAGCCAGGCGCCATCTTGCCAGGCCCACGTGGGCGCCGACAAGATGAGGCGCTCGTTGGCCGGCCAGCTTGCGTACCAATCGAAATTGATCTCCAGTGAACCGAAGATCATGGGCGCAATGCCCGGATAGTTGATGGGCCACGAGGCTTCGTCTTCCACCAGTGTATCCGCGTCGTAGGTGAACAAGACCAGGTCTTCGTCGCCCGTATGCTCGAAGGTTATGTTGGCAGGCAGCTCGTGCCCTTCGAGCAATCTGCGCGCCTGCGGCGTCACGTACACCAGCTGGTCGGGCCGCGCTCGGATGGCCGCGATAGCGGGCTCAACATAAAAATCAGTGCGGCGCATCCGAATTGTCCACAGGGTGTAATTGAGCCAGTAAATGTTGAACAGCAAAACAGCTGCCAGCAGCGCAATGAGAGCAGCGCGCCAATTGCGCTGCTTTTTGATTAAGCGCTCAAACAGCCACACGAAACCTATCCCGGCCAGGATAGCCAGATAGGGAAAAGTTACCATCAAGTTGCGCACAAACATCACCCGATGCGTGCTCAGGAACAAAATGTAGAGCAATGGCACGGTGCCCAGTGCCCACACCAGGCTCTGCTCTCCCTTGCTTTTCACCAAGCAATAGATGCCAACTAAAGCTAGCACCGGGAAGAACAGCGCAAGGACGCGGTTGTATGAGAACGCGGCTTGGAACAGATATAGGATAATGCGCAAAAAGTGTTCTGGGCCGGCATTCACGGTTTGCCAGCCCCAGCCACCGGCGTAGACATGCTCAGCTTCTGTCACCTGCCAGGCAAAGGTGGAGAATTCAAGTATCGCACCCGGCACCAGGATCAGGAATGTAGCCACATAAATACCGACTATCCCAAATAAGGTGAACAAAACCCTTTTAGTTCTTGCAGCGCTCTCTTGCCTCAGTACCAAGTAAGCAAAGATCAATACTGAAAATAATGTAATGCCAGCTGTGTATTTCGTAGCCGTGGCCAAGGCAGATGCGGCCGCAGCTAACGCCAGCCAAACAATTGGGCGAAACGGCCGTTTCTTGTAATAAGCCAGCATGCAAAAAAGCAGTGTAAGCGCCACCCCTTGCATCGTGCTCCCATCCGGGGACACGATGCGCGAGTAGTAACCCAGTTCCCACGAGAGCCCGAGCGCGGCCGCCGCCACAAAGCCCGCCAGCGGGCGGCGTTGGTAGGCTGCCAGCCCGGTCCACAGAACGCCCAGCATGCTGACGAAGACGAATACACGCCGCAAATTGAGCCTGAAAGCGACGTTGCCCCCGTCTAGAACATCATGCAGCAAGTATTGCTGAGTGGGAAACCAATTGGTGCCATAGCGCGCCACGAACGGCGCCGCGTAAGGCACGATAGTCAAGCTCGCTACATATGAATTCACCGGGGGATAGGTGTAATAACCCGGCAATATGTTGCCGGTGCGAACATATTTGTTGACCAGGCCCTTGATCTGGTTCTGGTCCCATTGATCGCCAAAATCGACGCCGGAGATCGAGAAGTACAAAGCGGTTGCAAATACAAGCAGGATCGCTACCAAGTATAGATATTTTGATTGGATCACGGGTTTACTTCCTGGACACAAACAAGATACCACAAACAAAAAGGCGCGGATTAGATCCGCGCCTTTTTAGCAACGTCGATAAAGGATCTATCGGTAAGTAGCTAGCCGGCGCCCTGCCTTGGATCTGTGCTGAGCGTTTCCCCTGCGCGCTTGATAAGGAGTGGGTTTCGGGAAACTGCGTCCGGGCGCAGCAACTGGAGTTTTCGAATAATCGAAATTCTCCATCTTGCGGCGTTCGAGCTTCTGGCCCATGATCTTTTCAAGCGTGCGCACCATGCCTTCGTCTTCTGGCGTAACCAGGGTGAAAGCGTCGCCGGTGCGCTCCATGCGGCCAGTGCGGCCGATGCGATGGATATAAGCGTCGCTGGTGTCGGGCATGTCGTAATTGATCACATGCGAAATGCCTTCCACGTCCAGGCCGCGCGCGGCGATATCAGTCGCCACCATTACCTGGTAGCGGCCTTCGCGGAAGCCCTTCAGCGCGCTCTGGCGCTGGCTCTGGCTGCGGTTGCCGTGCAGGCTGGTCACGCGATAGCCATCTTGCTCCATCTGATGCGCCAGCTTCTGGGCGCGATGTTTGGTGCGGGTAAAGATCAGGACCGAGCCCGTGTCCGTGCGCTTGAGCAATTCCAGCATCAGGCCGGATTTCAGCGATTGAGACACGGGGTAGATGGCATGCGAAACGGTGTGCACAGGGCGGCTGGTGCCGACTGTTACCCGCTTGGGATTCTGCAAAGTCTGCCTGGCCAGCTCTTCGATCTCTTTCGGGAACGTTGCCGAGAACAGCATGCTCTGACGCGTGGTGGGCACCAGCTTGAGGATGCGTTTGATATCCGGCAGGAAGCCCATGTCAAACATCCGATCGGCTTCATCAAGCACCAAAATTTCAACGCGGTCCAAACGGGCGGCGCGCTGGTTGGCCAGGTCGAGCAAACGGCCCGGGCAAGCGATGATGATCTCGGTGCCGGCGCGCAGAGCTTTGATCTGCGGGTTAGCGCCTACTCCGCCGTAAACGGTGGCGCTGCGCAACCCGGTGCCAGTCGCTAACAGACGCACAACTTCATGGATCTGCTCAGCCAGCTCGCGGGTCGGAGCCACAATCAGCGCACGCGTTTGGTTGCGCGGCCCCTTGAGCAGCTTATGCAAAATAGGTAGCACAAAAGCTGCCGTTTTGCCGGAGCCGGTTTGGGCGGTGCCGATCAGGTCGTTGCCGGCCACAGCCAGCGGGATAGCCTGCATCTGGATAGGTGTGGCTTCGCGATAACCCACACGGTGGATGCCCGCGTGTAGGCGAGCATCGAGGTTAAATTCAGAAAAATTCACTATTTTCCTTTGTTATTCAGAAGTCAGGCGAATGTTGGGGATGAACGAAGTTCAAACAATAACAAATGCGACTGCCGAATAATATAGTTTGATAAGACGGCTTAGGTTACTTGATGGCAGCGCGAATGTCAAGCTGGATCGAACAACAACAGCTCCTCGGCCAGGGCTCGAACCTGGAACCTACCGTTGGACTGCGTAGATGCCTAAAGTGTCTATACCATAAAATAGCCTCTATCTACTCACAAAAGTGAAGTGAAATCAGTCAATAGTTTCTACTAAATCCACTGTTTCCATTCCATTTGCA
>JBKJWG010000148.1:0-7200 GCA_046716985.1 Anaerolineales bacterium
GCGCGAGGTCATTGCCAGCGGCGGGGCTACTGTCACGCGGCTCACGCTGATCTTCCGCCAGGCGGAAGGTTCGCACATCATTGCCAACGCCCACGCTATCAATCAGGGCGAGATGCCCACTTCAAGCAAAGATGTGGGTGGCGATTTTTTCATTGATGCGGCGCAAACCGCCGAAGAAGCCGCCGAGAAAGTTGTGCAACTCGTCACCGAGCGCATCCCGAAACGCTTCCACCTCGACCCGCTCAAGGATATCCAGGTGTTGGCGCCGATCTACCGCGGCCCAGCCGGCGTCAGCGTGCTAAACGCGGCGCTGCAAGCGGCGCTCAACCCGCCCGGCGCGCTCAAGGTCGAGCGCAGCTTCTTTGGACAATTGCTGCGCAGCGGCGACCGCGTGATGCAGGTGAAAAATAATTACGAAAAGGGTGTCTTCAACGGAGATATTGGAAGGTTGAAGGAGATCGCCATTGAAGCTCAGACGCTCACTGTAGATTTCGAGGGCCGCGCGGTGGAATACGACTGGAGCGAGGCCGACGAGTTGACCCTGGCTTATGCGGTGACCGTGCACAAATCGCAAGGGTCAGAATTTCCCGCGGTCGTGCTGCCTGTGCTCACCCAGCATTATGTGATGCTGCAGCGCAATCTGCTTTACACCGCGGTGACCCGCGCCGCACAGTTGTGCGTACTGGTAGGCAATAAGAAAGCGATAGCCATTGCGATCAAGAATAACAAAGTTGCCCAGCGCTGGAGCGGCTTGGCGCAGAGATTGAAAGATGGCAAATAACGAAATTATTATCCGCCCGGCGATGGCCGCCGACCTTGCCGCGCTTGGCCCGTTGGCCGAGCAGCTCGGCTACCCGGTGCCGGCCGCGGAACTTGGCGAGCGCTTAGCCGCGGTTCTTGGCCGCAGCGACCACAATTTTTTGGTCGCCGAGCGCGAAGGGCGCGTAGTCGCCTGGCTGCATGGCATGCTTTGGAGCCTGCTAGTCGAGCCGCAGCTGCTTTTCATCGGCGGGCTGGTCGTGGACGAGGGCAGCCGCGGCCAGCACATCGGCGAGCTAATGATGTCCGCAATGGAGGATTGGGCGCGCAGCCAGGGCGCCGAAGAAATACTTGTCTATTCGAATGTGGTGCGCGAGCGGGCGCACAAGTTTTATGAGCGCATCGGATACGAGCACTACAAGACCTCTAAGGTATTCCGAAAGAAGCTGTAAGGCACCGCGTCGTTCGGCCGATTCCGCTATACTTTTTTGGCCGTGTTCTTGCACCCCTTGATCTGATGAACCGTTATACCGTTTTTGGCGTCACTATCCTGCTGGGCCTCGTCGCCAGCGTTTATTACGGTTGGTTCGGCCGCTCGGTTGAAGTCAGCGATGCCGCCCCCGCGCTCCTGCGCGTCGACTTCAAGGCCGATTACGCTCTTATGGTTGCCGAAAGCTTCGCCGCCGATAACGATATCGAACACGCCATTGAGCACCTCGCCTTCCTGGATGCCGACAATGCGCGTACGCCGGTTGTTGCTGCCATCGAATTCGGGCAGGACGAAGGCTATTCGCAAGACGATCTTGTGCTGCTGGCAACGCTAGCCGAAGCCCTGCGTGATTACGATCCCGGTTTCCTCGCCACGCCAACGCCATGATGACCAAAGGCCCTGAGCGGCGGCCGCCGTTCTATCTGCTTACTGGACTCATCATTGGCCTTGTCGTCGGCATCGGGCTGATCATTTTGTTTCCAGCTTCCCGAGTCGATCTCGCGCCGGCCAACCTGGCCGATGAATACAAAGCCGAATATCGTTTGATGGTTGCTCTGTCATATGCCACCTCCGGCAACATTGTGCGCGCTCAAGCCCGCCTCGCTTTGCTAGGCGATGGCGACCCGGTGCGCGCCCTGGCATCTCAGGCGCAGCTTGCACTGGTTGACAGTAGCTCGCAGCGCGAGGCGCGCGCCCTTGCTAGCCTGGCCGCAGACATCCAGATCCTATTGGACAGCGCCCAATCGACTTCAGCCGCGGTCAACACGCCCAACCCGGATCAGCAAGGCGCGGTGGCCACGCCTTTTCAGACCACCGCCGAAAACGCTGTGTATCGCCTCAGCAGCCAGGAGTTGCTGTGCGAAAGCACCGATTCGCCGCCGCTGATCAAGATCTTCGTTTTCGACAATAAGGACAATGCCCAAGCTGGTGTGCGCCTTAGCGTTAATTCTGCTGACGGCACCGAGGAATTTTTCACCGGCGCCAGGCCAGAATTCGGGCCGGGCTATGCCGATTACGAAATGACCCCGGGGAATCAATACACGTTGTCGATCCAGGGCACGCAATTGATGGGTGGGCTGCAAGCCGCTGCCTGCGAAACTGAAGAAGGCGAGCCCGCCTGGGGCAGCTGGCTGCTGTTGTTTAAAGCAGAAGAATAATTTCTGCTCAACGTGAGAAAAATAAAATGCGCAGCGTTGCTGCGCATTTTATTTTCGTGGTCTGGGTCTTCGGGTCGCGGATTTAGCCTGCTGCCAATATCTCGCGCAGGGCGGCTAGCACTAGTGTGACATACTCGCGGCGGCTGCTGTGGCCCATGAGACCGATACGCCAGATCTGTCCTTTGAGTGGGCCCAGGCCTGCGCCCACTTCGATGCCGTAATCTTCGAGCAAGTGCTTCTTGACATGATCGTGATTGGCCGCAGGCGGCACCTTTACGGACGTAACCGTGTTCAGGCGATGCTCGCGCTTAACCAACAATTCCATATCCAGTTCTTCGAGGCCCTTCCAAAGTTGCTCGGCGTTCTGCTTGTGGCGCGCAAAGCGCGCATCCAGCCCTTCTTCGGCTACGATACGAAGAGCCTCGTACATCGCGTAATTAAGTTGAATAGGAGCAGTGTGATGATAAGTGCGTTCTTTGCCCCAATATTTTTGCACTTCACTGAGCGAGAGATACCAGCTGCCCACCGGCGTCTTGCGTTTGCTCAACGCTTCTTCGGCGCGTGCGCCAATGGTGATCGGCGCTAAACCGGGTGAAGCGGAAATAGCCTTTTGCGAGCCGCTAAAGGCCACGTCCACGTCCCACGCATCGACTTCCACTGGAACGCCCCCTAAAGAAGCGACGGTGTCTAAGATGAACAATGCCCCCGCAGCGTGAGCGGCGGCGGCCAATTCTTTGATGTGCGGCTGTTGGGCGCCACTGGAGGTCTCGCCGTGCACAACGGCTAGCAATTTATATTTTTGTTTTGCGAGCGCTTTTTTGACTTCATCCAAATCCAGCACGTTACCCCAAGGCACATCGAGACGATCGACGGTCGCGCCGTAGCGGCCGGCCATCTCCACCATGCGCTCGCCAAAGTAACCGATCGTGCCGATGAGCACGCGGTCGCCGCGCTCGATGAAGTTCGCCAGCGCGGCTTCCATGCCGGCGCTGCCGGTGCCGGAAACCGGGATAGTGAGCTTGTTCTTGGTTTGGAAGACGAAGCGCAGCATTTCCTGCACGCCGTCCATAATGTGTAAGAAGGCAGGGTCAAGATGCCCGATCACAGGCATGGCCAGAGCTTGAAGCACTCGTGCCGGCATCTCGCTCGGGCCGGGGCCAAGCAGCACGCGGTCGGGGATATGCATTTCAGTGAATAGTTTGGAATTCATGCGAGGCTTTCTCCTGAAGGATGAAATAAGTTTACCACCGTGAGCGCCCCACCCTTTTCGCGGGGCGTGTAAAATCGACGCGTGCATCCCTCGCGCCTTGTGCAGGTTATTGAGCTTATTCACCGCCGCCGCGCCCGGCGTGCCGCGCGGCAGAAATCGTTGCCGCAACGCGCGCTACAAGTTAGCGCTCTTCTGTTGGGTGTCCTCGGGCTGGCTGCCGCCCTCTTGGCTATAGCGGCAGGGGCTTTTTACAACTACGTAACCGCGGACCTCCCAGAAGTCCAGGATTTAGAAACATTGCTCAATCCGCAAACCGGCAGCCTATTGCAGGCGACCCGTTTCTATGATCGCAGCGGACAACACCTTGTGCTTACTCTGCAACCTGCCGGCGCCGAACGCGCTTTTATCGACGCGTCAGATAAATCCTTTCTTGCTGACGCTTTTGTGGCTGCCAACGATGCGGGTTTTTGGGAACAGAGCGGCTTTCACTGGCCAACGTTGAACGAAGGCCCACACACTCTATCTGAGCAGTTGGTAGCTAAGCTGCTTCTGGCAGGCGAACCCAACGGCTGGCGTAAGACCCTGCGCGCCTGGCTGCTAGGAGCAGCCGCCAGCGAACGCTATAGCCGTGAGCAGATCCTTACGTGGGCACTTAACAGCGTAACTTTCGGCCATTGGACTTTCGGTGCAGAGAGCGCGGCGCGCTTCTATTTCGGTAAGGCAGCTGCGGACTTAACGCTGGGCGAAGCAGCCATGCTGGCTGCGGTGAGCCGTGCTCCCGAGATCAACCCCGTCGACGCGCCGGAATTGGCAGACCAATTCGAAGGTCTTATTCTGGTCGCAATGCGAGAACAAGGAGCCATCAGCGAAGATGAGCTACATGCTGCATTGGCCGAACAAATAACTATCATTGCTCCAACCACTCCTGTCAGCGAGGCGCTTGACTTCACCGACTTGGCGTTACAACAATCGATTGCAGAATTGGGTGAGGCGCGCATCGAGCGCGGCGGGTTGGATGTGATCACCACTCTCGATTACCTGACCCAACAAGAAATCTCTGCAATGGCAAGCGGCAACGAAGTAACCATTCTGGACCCGATCAACGGCCGCGTTGTTGCAATGCTAGGACCCGTAGCGAGCCGGCATTTGTCCTCATCTTTGCTCGCTCCATTCATTTACCTGAGCGCCTTTGCACAAGGATTTTCTCCCGCTTCGTTGACTTGGGACTTTGCCTCTCCTAATATCGCCAACTTTTCAGTAACTTCATATCATGGACCAGTAACTTTGCGTGAAGCTATGGTGAACAATTACACTGTCCCAAGCGAGACTCTAGTTGAGGAAGTCGGCGCAAATAACATTGCTGCGGTTCTGCGCGCGGCCGGATTTGCTGCTTTTCGCAGCCCGCAATCGGAAGCGCTGGCGCTGATGCAAATTCAGAACGGCGCCCAGGTTGGCGGACTTGAGGCGGCGATGGCATTCGGCACTCTCAGCGATCTGGGCATCCGTGCCGGCAAGAAATCCGGCGGCGAGTTGCAGCCCTCGACCCTTTTGTTCATTAGCGACGAACACGACCAGATCTTGCTGGAATGGAGCCGCCCGGATATCGAGGTCATCACCAGCCCCGAGCTGGCGTACCTTGTTACGGATGTGCTCAGTGACGCAAGCGTGCGCGGGCAAAGCGTAACCCTAGGAAGGCCGGCGGCGCTAGAGCCCGCCGGGGCCGCAACGGGCGAAGGGACTTGGGCGATCGGTTATTCTCCGCAACGCGTTGTTGTCTTGTGGATGCAGGCTGAAGACGAAGTCGCCGCGAGTGATTTGTGGAGCAAGTTCTTTGAAGCAGCCCACCACGATCTACCCATCCAAAGCTGGCGCGTGCCGGCTGGTTTAACCTCGGTGATCGTGTGCGTACCTTCAGGAGAATTGCCTGACGCGGACTGTCCCGAAACGCGGCGCGAATTGTTCCTCAACGGCAGTGAACCGCGCTCAACCGACACGCTCTACGTGCGAGCAGCAGTTAACAGTTTGAACGGCAAGCTGGCCACCATTTTCACCCCAGACGAATTTATTGAAGAGCGACTCTTTATCAACGCGCCTATCGAAGTCCAAGCTTGGGCTTCGGCAGTCGGTTTGCCCGTGCTTCCAACGGAATATGACCCGCTGCCGGGCTTGGACGTAGGCGCAACGATCGTTTTCCTGCAACCGCTGCCTTTCAGCTCGGTCAGTGGCAATGTTGACTTGTTAGGCACCGTTGGCGCGGGCGCAGTTTCGTACGATGTGCAAATCGGTCAGGGTCTGCGGCCAACGGAATGGGTTCAAATCGCATCTTCGGACGAATCCCCACTTGGCGACCAGCTGGCAAGCTGGGATACAAGCGGCCTGAGCGGATTATGGGTAATTCAACTGCAAGTGTGGGATAGCAGCGGCAACATAGAGCGAGCGTATACGATCGTAACGATCGAGAATTAATCAACGCGCTTCTGGCGCCATGCCAGCAAGGCGCTGATCACAGCCACCCCACCCAAGCCGATCTCCAGTTCACGCGCGTATTGCGCGAACAACGCACTCCAGTCCACAGCGGTTTCTGCGCCTTTGGTCTGGCGGTCCGCCTGTGCATAGAGTTCTGCTTCCGGCGTAGCTTGCGCAGCTTTATCGGTGGCGGCCTCGGCCATTAGGGCTTGAGGAGCCTCAGAGGCCGGCGCGCCCACGGCGATAGGCAAACCATTGACCGAGAAATCTCCGATCAACACGAACGCTAGCAGGAGCGTGGCAACAGCGCTGACCAAGTTAAATGAGGTCCAGCCGGAGAATAACGATGTGCGTTGAGCGCCCACCATTTTCTGTGTGACCGCGAAAGAGCGCGGCACGCGGCGCTGCGGAGCGCGGCGCAATGCGGCGCGGGTGCGCTGCATTTCTTGCAGCGCGGCGGCTAGTTCAGATTCGGCATTCAGGCGCGTTTTTAATTGCTCAAAATCGCGTGGAGAGAGCGCTCCATCCAAATAGGCGGAAATCTGCTCCTGATCGCGGGAACTAAGCTGGCTGCTCATGAAATGCCTTCACTATCTAGACGGAAACGCTCGGGTAAGAGTTCCGCAAAACCGCGCAGACATTGTTGAAGCCGCGTGCGAGCGCGCGCCAGGCGACTTTTTACGGTGCCAAGTGGGCGCTTCATCACCGCCGCGGCCTCGGCGTAATCCATGCCCTGCACATCCACCAGGATGACTGCAGTACGGAATTCGGCCTCGAGTTGGTTCAAACAGCGCTGGATGGCGGTGTTGAGTTCCACGCGCTCGGCCAGTTCTTGGGGAGTTTCGCCCGGGTCTGCCAGCCAGCTTGGGTCTGCGACTTCCTTGCCGTCCGCGTCATCCGCTTCCAGCGGCACCTGCGGGCGGCGCTGGCGGCGCCGCAGTTCGTCGTAGCAAGCATTGGTAACGATGCGCAGCAACCAGGCTTTGAAGGAGCCGCCGCGAAAGCTACGCACGTTTTTGTAGGCCGAGATGAACGCGTCCTGCGTAGCATCTTCGGCGCTCGCATCGCCGAGCAGGCGATAAGCCACGTTGTAGGCTAGGCCCTGATAGCTAACGACC
>JBKJWG010000149.1:0-7898 GCA_046716985.1 Anaerolineales bacterium
CACCATCGCCGAGCGCGGCGTGCAGCTGATCGGCACTGCGCATGGCAATGAGCTGGAAAACTTGTTGATCAATCCAACCCTATCGGACCTGGTCGGCGGGATCGAATCAGTCACTCTTTCCGACGAAGAGGCGCGCCGCCGCGGCACACAGAAGACCGTGCTCGAGCGCCGTTCCCCGCCCACATTCGATGTGTTGATCGAGATCCAAACCCGCGATCAATTAGCAGTGCATCGCGATGTCGCCGCTGCGGTGGACGCTTTGTTGCGCGGTTACCCAATGGAACCCGAGATTCGCACCCGCGATGATGCAGGTGAAATTAAGATCAAGAAGGCGCCTGAGCCTGTGCGCAAACCGGCCCGCCGCGGCGAATCCGTAGGCCCTCGCCGCCGCGAACCTAGCCTGGCGCCGGCCGAGCTGGGCGTGCAAGAAGCCTACACGCGCCTGGCTGCCGAAAGCCCTGCGCCAACCGCGCCGCGCAATGGCGGCAATGTCCAGCCTGTGCGCGTCTATCCGTATGGTGTGGCGCAAAACCGCCTGGTAAATGCAGCTAAACGGGTGGGCGTGCCCGTCATCCCGGTCAAGCAGCCGGGCGACGCGGATGTCTTGGTCACGCTGCGCTCCTATTATCGCAAGCGCCAGCGCGCCATCGTCGACGCTGAGCAGCGCGGCATGCCGGTTTACGTGTTGCGCGCCAACACTGTTTCGCAGATGGAGCGCTTCCTCACCGGTCTCTTCGATCTGCCGGGTACTACTGAAGAGACGGTTAACGTCGATGAGCAGCTTACTTCGGCCAAGCAAGCTATCAACACAGTGTTGAATGGCGAGCGCTGGGTCGAGCTACCGCCAGCGTCATCTTATGTGCGCCGCTTGCAGCACGAGCTGGTGCAGGAAAATAAGCTCGTCTCGCATTCGTATGGCAAAGAACCCAACCGACGCGTAAGAATTTTCCGTGAATAATCGGGCGGGCCAAGAGCCCGCCCTTTCGGTTACATAGCTAAAGGATGATCTATGGCTAAACCCAAACATATCGGCATCGTCGGCGTTTCTTATGAAGGCGCGGCGCTGTGTTACCGCACCATCTGCCAGGAGGGTAAGGACTGGCTTGGGATGTATGAGCACCCCGAAGTAACTATGCACACCTTCAACTTGAATGACTATAAAAAGCCGTCGGATGCCGAGCGCTGGGATATCGGCAGTGAAGTGATCCTTGCCTCGGCCAAGAAGTTGGCGGCCGCCGGCGCCGAATTCCTCATCTGCCCCGATAACACCATTCACGTTTCCATCGACCCCATCATCGAGCAATCGCCTTTGCCCTGGCTGCACATTGCTGAAGAAGTCAGCCGTGAGGCTGCAGCCAAGGGCTACAAAAACCTTGGCTTGCTGGGCACCCAGCCTCTGATGGAAGGCCCGGTTTACCCGCGCAAGCTGGAGCCGCGCGGCATTAAATGGCAAACACCCGACTTGGCGGCGCGCAAACAAGTGCACAAATATATTGTCGAGGAATTAATCTACGGCACGATGCTGCCCGGTACGCGCAAATATTTTCAAGGTTTGATCGAGGATTTTGCCAAACAGGGCTGTGATGCGGTCATTCTCGGCTGCACCGAGATTCCGCTGCTGATCGATCTCGAAGATTCGGTTTTGCCTGTTTTGGATTCAACGCGTTTGCTTGCCCGCGCCGCGCTGCGCGAAGCTACTGCATAACTAGGGTTTACTAATTACCGCTTTCTGTACAAAGCGGTCTTTGCCCCCAAAACGGTATTTATATTCTTCGTCGCCGCGCATGAAGTCGAAGATCTTGCGGCCGTGCTCAATGTTCCACTTCATCATTTCGGCCAGCATGACCCAGCCGGGGGAGAGGTAGGCGTATTCGTTGTCGAAGCCGGCGTTGTAAGCCCAGATGCAGTTGTCGTAATCGAAGTTCATATAGCCGGCGATACGCACATTTCCGCATTTAAGGAAGGCTAATTGCAGCCATCCGGCGGCGAATGCTGCGTGAGCGATCGCGCCCAATTGGCCGCGCATGGCAGAAGTCAAGAAGACCACCTTGTCCGCTTCCTGAGCCATCAGCGCAAAAAAATGATCTAATGCTTGGCCAACTTCCCCAGCATCGTCTACGATCTCCATCGCGATCGGTTGCGGGTTGCGCGCCGCTCGGCGCAGTTTGCGCCGCAGCTCGTGCGCTTGCTTGGCTTCCAGGCTGTCGACAAAGGCCTCAAAGCTGGCTGGAATTTCAATATACGGGCTGGGTTGCAATGCTTCCAGGTCGAAATTTAGCCCTGCCGAGGCCGATAGTTCTTTCAGAGCTTGGGTGGTCCGCGAACTGTCCAATAAGTTATATAACTCGATCCGTTGCCAATCTTTGCTATGTTCAACTAAATGCGCAAGCACAGCTTCGCTGAACGCGGCGTGGTCTTCTGGCCGCACGATCAGGTCCAGGAAATCGGCGATCTCGTGGCTGCCGATGAACTGCAAGACCCTTTGTCCTTCAATTTGAGTAGAGAATAGCGGCGCTATTCCGATGAGTTTTCCATCTTCGTCGCGCCCGACCAGAATATTGAGCTCGGCGTCCTGCCATTCCCCGCCGCCTAAATGGTCCCACCATGCGCGCTGGAATTCATAGGTCAGGAAGGGGACATTGTTGTGGCTCTCGCGCAAAAGCGTGTTCCACTGCGTGGCAAGCGCAGCCCAATCGGCTGTTTTGCGGATCTCTTCGATCAGCACAATGCTCCCGGCGATCTGTTGAATTGGTTGAGTGAGCGGAGAAGTCAAAAAGGGAAAACCTCCAAGATTTTACCAGTATAATTTTTGAGCGCAGATTACAAAAAACCGCGCCACTCAATGCCTAACGCGCTCGATCTCTTTGTTGTACCCCTCTACAGACGCGACGGACAAGATCAATCTTACTTGCCTGGATTGCATCTGCTGGCCGCCTCCAAACGCGCCGCCCGCGGCCGCGCCGATGAGCGCCTCGTCCTGCAGCTTACGCTGCCGCCCGAGATCACGTTGAGCGCGGATCAGCAGCATCATTTGCTGGCTGATCTGGCCGAAGGTTACTTTCGCACACCGGGCGCAGTTACCTCGGCTTTGCGCGAGCAGGCCGAACGCATCAACGCTTATTTCTTGCAGCTGAATCAAAAAGGCCAACCGGCCGCGGTTTTGCTCAGCATGCTTTCTGTCCGCGAAGACCGTGCCACCTTGGCGCAATGCGGGCCACTGCAAGCATTCTTATTGGACTCGGATGGTATCCAGCATTTTTACGATCCGCCCGCGGCCGGGCGCGGCTTGGGTTTGAGCAACAATACCGAGATCAGGTTTTATCAATTCGAATTACGACTAAATAACTTTGTACTGCTCTTGTCACAGCTGCCCTCTGGCTGGAATGAGAAGACTCTTTTGGATGTAACTGGCCAAAAACTTTCTACTCTACGCCGCCGCTTTCTAAGTGAAGCCGGACCGAACTTGCAAGCCGCGTTGATCGCAGCCCAACCCGGCAGCGGCGGCTTGAGCCTGCTCAGCAGCCTCGAGACAGAAGCTACGCCTTCCCCGCGAAACGCAGTTAGAGCAGCCAGGCTGGCTGCCGTTCCGCAGGATTTGCCGAAAGAAAACCAAGCTTGGGAATCTGTGGACATTCCTGATTCCAATACGGACATTGTGCGGGCAACCGAATCTCCAGTCTCCAGTCTCCAATCTCCAATCTCTGATCCTGGTCTGCCTCACGACCCAGCCGCCGAAATGGATAGCTTGCAATCCGGCTTTTCGGCGCGCTTGGCCGCTTTTGCCCAACGTGTGCTGCCACCGGTGCGCGCCTTCTTTTTGCGCATGCTGCCCGACGAGCCTCTCTTCAGTTTGCCGCGCCAAACGTTGGTGATCATCGCCATCGTAGTGCCGCTTGCGGTGGTGGTCTTAGTCTCCGTGGTCTATTTGCAATTCGGCCGCGGCCAGCTTTACGCCAACTACCTTGCCCAAGCCCAAAGCGCCGCCGCCGCGGCCGCTGCCCGCGAAGATCCCACGGAGGTGCGCCAGGCTTGGACCGCGGCAGTCTATTTCGCCGAACGTGCCGCTGCATATGAAAAAGACAGCACGACTGCGGCCGATCTGCTTGCCCAGTCCCAGTCCGCGCTGGATGGCTTAGATTCGATCGAGCGCGTCGATTTTCAGCCGGCGCTCTTTGCTGGCCTGGCGAGCAGCGCAAATATCACTCACATCGCCGCGACAAACACTGATCTGTTTATGCTCAACGCAACGGATGGCAGCATCCTGCGCGCCTTTCTCACCGGCGGTGGCTATGAACTCGACGAAGATTTCCATTGCGAACCCGGACCCTATGGCAGTTACATCGTCACCGCGCTGGTCGACTTGGCGCTGCTGCCGCGCGGTAATCAGCTGGACGCGGTTCTGGTGGCCATGGATGGCAACGGCAACTTGATCTATTGCTTCGAGAACGAACGTCCCCTGGCTGTCTCACTGATTCCGCCCGACAGCGCTTGGGGCAAGCCCAATGCGATCGCAGTAGAGAACGAAAATCTCTACGTGCTAGACCCGCTGACAAATGCGGTCTGGATCTATTTCGGCGAAGATTTTTCTTTCGTGGGGGAGCCGCGCTTTTTCTTCGGCGCCGAAGTGCCCAGCATGCAAAATATGCTCGACGTAGGTCTCGATGGCCAGACTATTTATTTGTTGGACTTGGATGGGCACATCGCCATTTGCGAGTTCAGTGATGATCTGGAAGATCCGACTACGTGTGAAGACCCGGCCGAGTTCACCGATACGCGTTCCGGTCGCCAGAACGGCGCGCAGGTGGCCGAAACCCACTTCCTGCAGATCCAGATCGCCGATCCACCCGAGCCTTCCGTTTATTTTTTCGATCCCATCGTGCCGGCCATATATCAATTTAGCCCGCAGTTGAATCTAGTTAGGCAATTCCGCCCGACCTCCGCGTTGCCACCAGGCGTCGCCAACGCTTTTGCAGTCACACCTAACCGCGCCATCTTCCTCGCTTTCGGAAACGATATCTACCTCGGCTTCATGCCCTAGGCGGCCATGGCCGAGTTCGTAGAAATTGCGGTCAATGTCCCGAAGGTCTCGGGCGTTTTTCACTATCATCTCCCTCCTGAACTCGAAGGTCAGCTGCGCCCCGGGCACCTGGTGCTGGCGCCTTTCGGCGCGCAACTGGTGCAAGGCGTGGTGCTGCGCAGCGTGCCCGCGCCCGAAGTGCCCGAAACCAAAGCAGTGGAAAGTTTGTTGGACGAAGAACCGGTGCTCACCGCGCTGCAGTTGCAGCTTGCTGCGCATTTAGCAGAAAGCACCTTGGCGCCGTTGGCGGCTTGCGTCAGCCTGATGCTGCCGCCAGGAATTGGGCAACTGGCCGATTTCGAATATGCGCTCACGTCGGCGGGCAAAGAGTTCAAAGGCAAACTCAATCCGTCGCAGACGCAATTGTTGAAAGAATTGAAGGAGCGCGGCGTGCTGCACGGCCGCCAGCTCGATCGCGCTCTGCCGCGCCGCAACTGGCGCAGTTCGGCCAGAGCGCTAAAACAAAAAGACCTTATTGCGATAAAGCCGGTCTTGCCCGTTTCGTCGCTGCGCACAAAAAAGCTGCGCACTGCAGAGCTTGCCACTCGGCTCGATTCGGTCGACGAAAAGAAACTAAGTCGTTCTAGCGCTGTGCAGGCGCGCCGCGCCAAAATTCTCGCGGTGCTTGCGCGCGAGGGCAAGCCAGTCGACGCCGCCTGGCTCTACGCGGAAAGCGGCGGCAAATTGCAAGACCTGACCGCGCTGGCAGAATTAGGCCATCTGCGCCTCGGCGCGGCAGAAAGTTTTCGCGATCCGCTCGCTCAACTTGCCTACGATCCCAGCAAGCCGCTCAAGTTAACCGCCGATCAAATGCGCGCCTGGGCCGCGGTGGAAGCCGGTTTGCAAGCCGCCAAAGCCGGCGGCGCTCCCAAACCGATCTTGCTGCATGGCGTCACAGGCTCCGGTAAGACCGAAATTTATTTGCGCGCTGTGGCTCAAGTCCTCGAAGAAGGTCGCTCTGCCATCGTGCTGGTGCCGGAGATCGCCCTGACTCCGCAAGCCGCCCAGCGCTTCCTGGGCCGTTTCCCCGGCCAGGTCGGTTTGCTGCATTCTGAGCTTTCGGATGGCGAACGCTACGACACCTGGCGGCGTGCCCGCGCAGGAGAATTGCGTGTCATCGTCGGCCCGCGCAGCGCGCTGTTCGCACCCCTTGCCGATATTGGCTTGATCGTCGTGGACGAAGAGCACGACGATAGTTACTACGAGGCTAATCAGGAGCCGCACTATCATGCCCGCGAAGCTGCGGTCGCTTACGCGAGTCTTGCGCACGCGCAATGCCTGCTAGGCTCCGCCACGCCGGATGTGGGCAGCTATACGCACGCGCTGCAAGGCCAATGGCAGCTGCAGGAATTGCCGGCCCGCATCCTGGCGCACCGCGAAAGTGCCCGCGCACACCGGGCGCGCCTCGGCGTCTCCGGCCGCTATCAGGAAGTCGGGGAAGACGTCGACGCGCTCGAACTCCCGCAAGTGGAAACAGTCGACATGCGCCGCGAGTTGAAGGCGGGTAATCGCTCGATCTTTAGCGCCACTTTGCAAACTGGGCTGGCCGAAGTTTTGGAACACGGTCAGCAAGCTATTCTTTTTCTCAATCGCCGTGGGTCAGCCACTTACGTCTTCTGTCGCAATTGCGGCGAAGCGCTGCGTTGCCCTAATTGCGACAACCCGCTGACGCAGCACCTGGATCAAAATCGCTCGACCCTTGTCTGCCATCATTGTGGCTATCGCCGTAACATGCCGGACAAGTGCCCGAACTGCGGCAGCCCACAGATCCGCCACTACGGCACCGGCACCGAAAGCGTCGAAGCCGAAGTGAACAAGCTGTTCCCTTCGGCGCGCACGTTGCGCTGGGACCGCAGCAGCACGCGCACCAAGGGCGCGCACCAAAATATCCTTGTCCGCTTCACCAATCAAGAAGCTAACATTCTTGTCGGCACGCAAATGCTTGCCAAGGGTCTCGACTTACCCTTCGTGACCCTGGTAGGCGTAGTGCTGGCTGACGTCGGCCTGCAGTTGCCCGATTACCGCGCCGCGGAGCGCGTCTTCCAAGTGCTTACCCAAGTGGCCGGCCGCGCCGGCCGTAGCCCGCTGGGCGGCAAGGTCGTGCTGCAAACTTTCCACCCCGAGCATTACGCTATCCAGGCCGCAGCTAAGCACGATTACAAAGCCTTCTATGACCAAGAAAGCGCCCATCGCCGCCAACTGCGCTATCCGCCCTTTGCGCAATTGTTGCGCCTCGAATATCGCCATGCCGATGCCCGCAAGGCGGAAGCGGACGCCAAGGGCATGGCGGCCCGCATCCAGGAATTGCTGGTGGACCGAGACCGCCGCGCTACCGACATGATCGGCCCGGCGCCGTGTTTCTACACGCGCCTAAATCGCGAGTATCGCTGGCAGATCCTGTTGCGCGGCCCCGACCCGGCCTCGCTTTTGCGCGGCATCAAGCTCCTCGGTTGGCGCGTTGAGGTGAATCCGCCCTCGTTGCTATAATGACGCACGCGGTGAAGCCGCTTGCGTTTAAGCGAGGAGTCGAATGCCCCTGCGCAGGGAATTGGTCAGTTGGGAAGAAGTGCAGCGCCTGGTCGACATGCTCATCCAGCAGTTCGAGCACGAGTTCAAGGCCATGCTGGTGATCTCGCGTGGCGGCATCGTGCCTGGCGGCATGCTGGCCGAGCGCTTGGGCCTGCAAGAGATCCTCACCGCGGCGGTGAATTTTCCCGCTATTCTGGAGGACCCGCGCGACAACATGCTGGTCTGGCCGAAATTCCTGCAGTTCCCCGAAGACGAGTTGCTGCGCAGCAAGCGCGTTTTGGTCGTGGATGAT
>JBKJWG010000150.1:0-3634 GCA_046716985.1 Anaerolineales bacterium
GGATTTGACATGCCGGTGAGCAGCCCGTCGCCTTCGCGGTGGAAATAGAGCGATTGGGCGAAATCGACGACGAAAGGAAAATCGGCAGGGATCTCGGGCAGTGGCGTGGTGGTGAGCATTTGGCGGCGAATGGGTTCGATGGGTATGTCAACACCAGCCATTTGGCCCAGCAGCCCGGCCCAGGGGCCGGCTGCGTTCAGCACAACGGGCGCCGCAATGCTGCCTTTGTTTGTCTGCACGCCGGTCATCTTGCCGCCTGCCAACTGCAGTCCGGTGACTTCGACGCTGCTGATGGTTTGCACCCCCAGTTTTGTAGCGGCGTTGATGTAGCCCATCACTACGCCATTCGGGTCGCACAAGCCATCTTTGGCGTGCAGCGTGCCTTTCACTACATCGGCTAATTTCATCTGGGGCAGGCGCTTACGAATTTCGTCACCGCTCAGCCAAACAGTATTGACACCCAGTTTGTTTTGCAAGGCTACATTGCGCTCGAAAGCTGCAATGTCTTTTTCTTCAGTCAGTAGAAACAAATAGCCGCACTGGCGATAATCGATTTCCTGGCCCATTTCTTCCGGGAAGCGCTCCAGCATGGGCAGACTTTGCAAGCTGAGGCGGATATTGACCTCGGTGGCGAACTGGTAGCGCACACCGCCGGCGCAGCGGCCAGTGGCGCCCTGACCGAAGAATTCCTCTTTCTCCAGCAGCACCACATTCTTGACGCCGCGGGCGGCCAGGTGATAGGCAGCCGAAGCGCCCATCACGCCGCCGCCGATAATGACGACCGAAGCAGTTTTGGGAATTCCGCTCACCATTCGACCTCGGTGCCCAGCCCAAGCTTGCGCGCATTGGCGACGGCAAGTCGACCGGCCATTGCATCTTGCACGGCCACGCCCACAGACTTGAAGAATGTGATCTGCTCCGGCGATGTGCGGCCTTTTGCCTTCCCTAGGATCACTTCGCCGATCTCGGCAATGTCGCTTGCTTTGACCAGTTTCTTTTGCAACGGAATGGCGATCTCGCCCGATTCGACCAACGTTGCGCTGCGGCTGTCGACGGTAATGCGCGCGCGGGCAATTGTTTCCGCCGGGATCTCAATCCCTTCAACCGTGTGAGTGCCCGCCGCGTTCACATGTGCGCCGACTTTGAGGTCGCCATCTTCAAAGACCGGTGTGTGGCTGGTGGTGGCCGCGCTGACAATATCAGCGTTGGCCACAGCTTCTTGCGGACTGGCCGCCCGGCGCAGGTCCTTGGGGATGCGGCCGGGCCCAGCCATTTCGGCGATGAAGCGATCCACATGCTCTCCGTGCGGCGAATAAACCCACGCTGTTTCGATGCTGCGCACTTCGCAAGCGGCTTCCAGTTGAGTGCGCGATTGCACGCCCGCGCCGAATATCGCCAGGGTCTTGGCGTTCGGGCGGGCAAGGAGTTCGGTGGCCGCGCCGCAGCCGGCGCCGGTGCGGATGGCTGTCACACTGCCGCCTTCGAGGATGGCCTCGATGGCACCAGTTTCGGGATCAAAGACTAAAACCACCGCATGGATGAGCGGCAAGCCGCGGGCCGGATTCTTGGTGAAGAACGAAACGATCTTGATCGCCAGCGCCTGGCCTTCTTTCTCGTCCACGAAGGCAGGCATCAAAATGCTCATGCCTTCGTGCGGCTTGACCGACATGCGCGTGCGCAGCGGCACTTCAGCCGTTCCGGCCGAAAGCGCCGCGTAAGCTTGCTTCATGGCGGCGATACATTCGCCCATCGGCAAAGCCTGGCGTACTTCGTTGGAGTTTAGGATCAGCATAAGCAAATTCTAATTCTTAAACAAAAGCGCGCGGCGAGCCAAAGCCCGCCGCGCGCTGAGTTCTGATTGCGCAAGCCTAATCCATCCCCAAATAAGCCTTTTGCACGGTCTTATTGCTGGCCAGCTTGGCGGCGGTGTCGCTCAGCACGATCTGCCCCGTCTGCAATACGTAGCCGCGGTTGGCCACCGAGAGCGCCATGAGCGCATTTTGCTCTACCAGCAAAATGGTCGTACCTTCTTTGTTGATCTCCTTGATCGTGTCAAAGATGCCTTCGACCAGGATGGGCGCAAGGCCCATGGAGGGCTCATCCATCAGCAGGAGCGTGGGGCGCGCCATCAGCGCGCGCCCGGTGGCCAGCATTTGCTGCTCGCCGCCCGAGAGCGTGCCGCTCACTTGCTTGCGGCGTTCTTTGAGGCGCGGGAACAGCTTGAAGATGCGTTCCATATCGCTGCCAATGGCGTTCTTCTCGTTGCGGCTATAAGCGCCCATGCTCAAATTTTCTTCGACGGTCAGCTTGGAAAATATGCCGCGACCTTCGGGCACCATAGCCACACCCTTGTATACCAGGTCGTGGGGTGGAAATTTTCCAAGGTCTTCGCCGTTCAGTTTGATATAGCCATCCCGCGGCCTGAGCAGACCACAGATGGTGCGCAACGTAGTGGTCTTGCCGGCCCCGTTGGCGCCGATCAAGGTCACGATCTCACCCTGCTCGACCTCCAGCGAAATACCCTTGAGGGCGTGGATATTTCCGTAATAGGTATGGATGTTGTTGACTTCCAGCATGGCCATGAGGGCTGCTCCTTAGGTTGCCTTGATGGTTTTTAGGCCAGTGGCCGCGCCGCGCCCGAGATAGGCTTCGATCACGCTCGGATTCTTTTGGATATCCGCAGGTTTGCCCTCGGCGATCTTGGCGCCATAGTCCAGCACGGTGATCTGTTCGCTAATGCCCATCACCACGCGCATATCATGTTCGATCAAAAGAATAGTGATGCCCAATTGATCGCGCAGGCCGCGGATGAATTGGGTCATCTCGGCAGTCTCGTTGGGGTTCATGCCGGCGGTGGGCTCATCCAGCAGCAGCAATTTGGGCTCGCTTGAGAGGGCGCGCGCAATCTCCAGACGGCGCTGGGCGCCATAAGGCAGGTTGCGCGCCAACTGATCGCCGATACCCTGCAAGCCCACGAACTTCAACAGGCGCTGCACTTCTTTGAGCGCGGCTGCTTCTTCAGCGACAAATTTCTTGTTGCGCAAGATCGCATCCACAAAGCTGGTTTTCAAATGCGCGTGGTGCCC
Source organism: Anaerolineales bacterium (assembly GCA_046716985.1). GTDB lineage: Bacteria > Chloroflexota > Anaerolineae > Anaerolineales > UBA11579 > JAMCZK01. Next base: position 3,087 of record JBKJWG010000150.1, read on the forward strand.
CACCAGCACATTTTCTATGGCGGTCATATTCTCAAACAGGCGAATGTTCTGATAGGTGCGCGCAATGCCGTGCTGGCTGATCACATCAGTGGCCAGGCCCTGGATCTCGCCGCCCTGAAAAATGATCTGGCCTTCCTCAGGCTGATAGAAACCAGTCACGCAGTTGAAGAAGGTCGTTTTTCCGGCGCCGTTAGGCCCGATGATGCTGCAAATGGAATTTGCGGGGATCGCAACGTCAAAATTGCGAATGGCAGCCAGGCCGCCAAAACTTTTCGATACGTTCTTTGCAGTCAGGATGTCCATATCGGGCCTTATTCCGCCGCTGGCTTTGCTTCCGCCAGCTCTGTCTTGGGAACGATGTCTTCTTCTTTATGCAGTTCTCGACTGATCGCTTGAGACGGCCACAACCCTTCCGGCTTCGCCAGCATCATGGCGATCAACACAGCCCCGTTTAGCAAGAAGCGTTATTCGGAGAACTCGCGGATTAGCTCGGGCAAGCCGATCATTGCCAAAGCGCCCACCACCACGCCGGGGATACTGCCCATACC